>CADAZW010000013.1:0-46120 GCA_902792555.1 uncultured Bacteroidales bacterium
AGGAGCAGATGATGTATGTGGTAGGTGCCACTCAGGGTCAGCTCTTTGAGGATATCCGCAAGATTGCTCCTCGCCACTTCCTGTTGGTGCCTGGAGTAGGCGCTCAGGGCGGCAGCCTTGAAGAGGTGTGCCGCTACGGCATGACATCCGACTGCGGCCTGCTGGTCAACTCCTCGCGCGGCATCATTTATGCCGATTCCACCGAGCAATTTGCCGAGGTAGCTGCTGCCAAGGCACGCGACCTGCAACAACAAATGGCCTCCCTCTTGAACTCATGACCCGCGACCCTCTACTATGATTATCAACGACCCCGTCCACGGCTTCATCGAGATTCCCAAGGGTCTGCTCACGACCTTGGTTAAGCACCCTGCCTTTGTGCGCCTCAGCCGCATAGAGCAGCTGGGGCCCACATCATATGTCTATCCTGGCGGGTGCCACAGCCGCTTCTCCCACTCAATAGGCACCCTCCACCTCATCACCGAAGCCCTGCGCATACTGCAACGCAAGGGGTGCGCCATCACCTCCGAGGAAGCCGAGGCGGCTAAGGCTGCCATGCTCCTCCACGACCTCGGCCACGGCCCTATGTCCCACAGTCTGGAGGGCAATTTTGTCTATGGCCTTAGCCATGAAGATATGACCCTTCTGCTGATGCAGCAACTCAACATGGAACTCAACGGCAGGCTTAGTCTGGCAATCACTATCTTCCGCGATGAATACCCCAAGCATTTCCTCCACGAGCTCATATGCAGCCAACTTGACATGGACCGCCTTGACTACCTCTGCCGCGACAGTTTCTTCGCCGGAGTAAGGGAAGGTAATATCGGCGCCGAACGCATCATCAAGATGCTAAATGTGAAGGACGACCGCCTGGTTGTGGAGCAAAAAGGCATCTACACCATTGAAAACTACCTGATGGCACGCCGCCTGATGTACTGGCAAGTCTATCTGCACAAGACCGCCTTGGCCGCCCGCGAAGCCCTTCATACCGCCCTATGCCGTGCAGTGGAACTCACAGCGCGGGGATATGCCCTGCCAGCCTCAGCAGTGCTCAACTATTTCCTCCAAAACCGCATCGACCGCCAGTTTATAAAGTCGCACCCCGAAGCCCTGGCCAACTATCTGCTGCTTGACGACAGCGACATCATCTCCGCCCTCAAACAATGGATGTCATGCGACGACAAGGTGCTCAGTCTGCTCGCTGCCAACTACATCAACCGCAATCTCTACAAGGCTCGCGAGCTATCCGCTCCCCCTACAGCCGCCGAGCTGGAGCCGCTCAGGCAGGCTGCAGCCGACAAACTTGGCATAGCTGCCGAAGATACCCACTATTTTGTACGCCCACTCAAGGTGTCGCAAATGCTCTACTCCACCAGCGACGACCATATCACCATTCTGATGAAGGACGGATTGGTGCGCGACATCAGCGAATTTTCCGAACTGCTGCACAGTGAGATGGTAGACCGTCGCAGCGAACGCCACTATCTACTGGTACAAAGAGGTCTTTAAGACAAAAAGGACATTTATTCGGCAAAAAAAAGAAGACCATCCGCCCTAAACGCATAAAAAGCGGTTCTTTTAGGGGGTTATTCCATTATTTTTTGCGATATTTGCAATAATTTATAGACACATCAAAGAATATGGAATTTTCCGCCCGTCAGATTGCCGACTTCCTACACGGAACAATCGAAGGCAACGAAAACGCAACCGTCAGCACCTTCTCAAAAATTGAAGAAGGCACGAAAGGAAGCATCTCCTTCCTAGCCAATCCCGCATACGAGCATTACATTTACGAGACGGAGTCAAGCATCGTGCTTGTCAACGACTCCTTTAAGTCATCAAAGCCCATAGCCACCACCCTTATCCGAGTGCCTAACGCCTATGAGGCCATGGCCAGCCTGCTAGCTCTCTACGAGCAGAGCAAACCACGCAAAAGCGGCATACACCCACTAGCCTACATCGACCCCACCGCCAAGATAGGCGAAGGATGCTATGTAGAGGCCTTTGCCGTGGTTAGCGCCAACGCCGTAGTGGGCGATGGCACCCAACTCTATGCCCACGCCACCATAGGCGAAAACAGCAAGGTGGGCTCCAACTGCACCATCTATCCCAACGTAAGCATCTACCATGACTGCGTGGTGGGCAATAACGTAATTATACACTCGGGCGCTGTGATCGGCGCTGACGGGTTCGGCTTCGCACCCGCAGGCGACAGCTACGACAAGATTCCACAGATAGGTATCGTTACCATTGAAGACAACGTAGAGATCGGTGCCAACACCTGCATCGACCGCTCCACCATGGGCAGTACCGTCATTGGCAAGGGTGTTAAACTAGACAATCTGGTGCAGGTGGCCCACAATGTAACCATTGGCCAGAACACCGTAATGAGTGCCCAAGTTGGCATTGCCGGCAGTGCAAAGATCGGTGAATGGTGTACGTTTGGAGGCAAGGTGGGCATTACCGGACATATCCACATTGCCGACCACACCACGGCTGGTGCAACAACTGCCATAGCAGGCTCCATTACCAAGGAGGGCACTACAATCCTCGGCATTCCAGCCATTGATGCACGCCGCTTTGCGCGCTGCAACGCCGTGTTCCGCAACCTGCCTGACCTCTCACAGGAAGTGCAGCAGCTTAAGCGCGAACTGGCAGACCTGAAATCCCAATTAGAAAAATAACACTACCAACTTGTTAACTATTTTACTCGTTAACTCGCCAATCAAAAAACACACATGTCCAAACAACATACGCTGAAAGACTCCTTCTCCGTGTCAGGCAAAGGCCTGCACACGGGCATAGTAACCACAGCCATATTCAATCCAGCCCCTGAGAACACCGGCTACCGATTCCAGCGCACCGACTTGGAGGGACAGCCTATTATTGAGGGCATTGCAGAAAACGTGGTGGACACCACCCGCAGCACCGTCATTGCCAAAGGCGATGCACGCGTCGGCACCATCGAGCACGCCCTAGCCGCACTGCTCGGCATGGGCATCGACAACTGCCTTATCTGCATCGACGGACCAGAGATGCCCATCCTGGAAGGCAGCGCCCAGACCTTTGTCGACAAGATAAAGGAGGTGGGTTGCGAGGAGCAGCAGGCAAAGCGCGACTACTATGTCATCAAGAAGAAGACCGAGTTTCGCGACGACCAGACGGGAGCCTCCATCGTGCTACTGCCCGATGAGAAGTTCAGCATTACCGTCATGATTAGCTACGAAAGCGACTGGTTCTCCAGTCAGTTTGCCACCGCTGAGGACATCTGCGATTTTGAGAAAGAGATAGCCGGTGCGCGCACCTTTGTGTTCGTTCGCGAGGTGGAGCCACTCATCAATGCAGGCCTTATCAAGGGCGGTGACCTCGACAATGCCATAGTTATCTACGAGAATCAGATTTCTCAGGAGCGCCTCGACCGCCTGGCCGACTCCATCAAAGTTGAGCATCAGGATGCCACCAAACTTGGATTTCTCAACACCAAACCCTTGGTGTGGCAGAATGAGCCTGCGCGCCACAAGCTGCTTGACATCGTAGGCGACATGGCCCTCATCGGACGCCCCATCAAGGGACGCATCATTGCCACCAAGCCCGGCCATACCATCAACAATATGTTTGCCCGCCAGATGCGCCGCGAGATACGCGCCCACGAAGTGCAAGCGCCCTACTACGACTGCAACGAGGCTCCGCTGATGGATGTCAACCGCATACGTGAACTCCTTCCTCACCGCTATCCTATGCAGCTCGTCGACAAGATTATAGAGATGGGCAAGAACTACATCGTGGGGGTAAAAAACGTTACCAGCAACGAACCTTTCTTCCAGGGACACTTCCCCCAGGAGCCCGTCATGCCGGGAGTGCTGCAGATTGAGGCGATGGCCCAAGCTGGCGGACTGCTGGTGCTGAGCGGACTGGAAGAGCCTGAGAAATGGAGTACATACTTCATGCGTATCGACGGAGTGAAGTTCCGCCAGAAAGTAGTGCCCGGCGACACCCTCATATTTAAGGTAGAGCTGTTGGCCCCTGTGCGCCACGGCATATCCTCCATGAAGGGATACATCTTTGTTGGAGAAAAGGTGGTAAGCGAATGCACCTTCACCGCACAGATTATTAAAAACAAGTAAAACCTTTGCACGTATAAAATGAGCACAATCAGCCCAATGGCTTACATTGATCCCGCAGCCAAGATTGGCGAAGGATGTGAGATAGGCCCTTTCTGCTTTATCGACAAAAACGTAGTTCTCGGCGACAACAACAAGCTGATGAACGGTGTGACCATACTCTCAGGTGCACGCATCGGCAACGGAAATATCTTCTTCCCCGGCGCAGTCATCAGTGCCATTCCGCAGGACCTCAAGTTCCGCGGCGAGGAGACGACCGCCGAGATTGGCGACAACAACAAGATTCGCGAGAACGTGACCATCAACCGCGGCACCAATGCCAAGAAGCGCACCATCGTGGGCAATGGCAACCTCCTGATGGAGGGCGTGCACGTAGCCCACGACGCCATTGTTGGAAACAACTGCATCATTGGCAACAGCACCAAGATTGCCGGTGAAGTGATTGTTGACGACTTTGCCGTAATCAGCGCCAGCGTGCTCATCCATCAGTTCTGCCGCGTGGGCAGCTACTCTATGCTTGGTGGCGGCACCCGCACCAGTCAGGACATTCCACCCTACTCCACCGTGGCCCGCGAGCCTGCCACCTACTGCGGACTCAACCTCATCGGCCTGCGTCGCCACAAATTTACTCCACAACAGATTGAGGACATACACGAAGTTTATCGCGTACTCTACAACCGATCCTTCACCATGGACGAGCGCATTGCACAGATTCACGCTCAGTTCCCCGACAATCCCGACGTGGACTACATTCTCCACTTTGTACAGGCCTCCAAGCGAGGTATCGTTTACTAAAACAGTTAATCTTCAATAGTAAATAACAATGCTCTTCAAGATTGCCATTATCTGCGATGAGGCAGAAGATTTCTTCCGCGAGATAACTATCGACTCTGAGGCCACCTTCCTTGACCTCAACAATGCTATTCTCTCCGCCTGCGCCTACGACGACAGCCAGATAACCAGTTTCTACACCTGCTCCGACGAATGGGACAAGGAGCAACAAATAGTGCGCGAAGACATGGGTACCACGGCAGAGGACGAAGACGTCTACATCATGGCCGACACTCGCCTCAGCGAACTGTTGGAGGATGAGGAGCAGAAACTTATTTACACCTTCGACCCCGCCAACGACCGCATCTTCTACCTTGAACTCACCGACATCGTCACTGGCAAGACGCTCAAGCAAGCCGAATGTTCCGTTTCACGCGGCAAAGCTCCGCAGCAGCTCAAAGGCTTTGACCTCGACTTCACCACCCTCGGCAAGGGCGGTGACGCCGACCTTGACCTTGACCTCAACAACTTCGGCGATGACGGATACAACGACGACGAATTTGACCCCAACTCCTTTGGCATCGACGATGAGTTCAATGGTTAGGGAATCCACACCGCTTAACTTTATAACCCTTTAATCTTTTCTTTCTTCTTGAACACTCTCTTTGTCCTACTCGGCCCTACAGCCGTTGGAAAGACAGAACTGTCGCTCAAGATTGCCGAGATGCTCGGCTCGCCCATCATTAACGCCGACTCCCGCCAGCTTTACCGCGACATTCCCATAGGCACGGCCGCACCCACTGCAGAGCAAATGCAGAGAGTGCGGCACTACTTTGTGGGCTCCCTCGGCTTGGAGGAATACTATAGCGCAGCGGTCTACGAGCAGCAGGTGATAGAGCTACTGCCCGCCCTCTTTAGCGAGACACCCGGAGTACTACTTAGCGGCGGCAGTATGCTCTATATAGATGCCGTATGCCGCGGCATCGACGACATTCCCACCGTGAACGAAGAGACGCGCACTCTCATGCATCAGCGCCTGGCCGACGAAGGTCTGGAGCGACTCTGCAACGAGCTGCGACTTCTTGATCCCGAATACTACCGCAAGGCCGACCTCCGCAACACCCAGCGCATAGTCCATGCTTTGGAGATATGCTATCAGACAGGGCGGCCGTATTCTTCCTTCCTCAGCCAGCAGACCAAGCAGCGCCCATTCCGTATTGTTAAAATCGGATTGCTACAACCGCGCGAGGAACTCTTCAGCCGCATCAACCGGCGCACCCTCCAGATGATGGACCTCGGCTTTGAGCAGGAAGCGCGCCGAGTATATCCCCTGCGCCACCTCAACAGCCTCAACACCGTAGGCTATAAGGAGATGTTCCGATACATCAGCGGAGAATGGAGCCTACCGCAAACAATAGAGAAGATTCAGCGCAACACGCGCGTCTATGCAAAGAAACAGATGACTTGGTTTCAGCGCGATCCCGACATCAATTGGTTCCGTCCCGACGAGGAAGAAAAGATTTTAGATTTCGTAGAACGAAATTCAGCAGACTAAGCAGCAGGCAACTGAGCAGCCAGCAAGCTACTGCCAGCAGGAGAGCACAGGCAAATATTCCCAAATAGCCGGCGTGCTCATAGGCGGCATGGCCAAAGGCATTACGATAAGGCACAATAGCAGGCGCACTCTGAAGGAGGTAAACCCCAAGCACGAAGCGGGCAACAAAGTTTATTTGAGATTTGAATCTGGAATTTTGAGGCTTTAGCACGTCCACACTCCCATACTTTGTAAAGAGGGAGAAAAACGCCACGGCCTCCAGAATTACCAATGGACAATTGTAATTCCATACCATTGGCGTATGGCGCGGCTGCCAAGCAGCGTGGTCGGCAAGAAACAAAACTGTGATAGCCGCAACACATACAGCAATAACCGCCCACGCGTAGCGCCGCACGAAGCGTACCACCGGCGCATCGGGAAACAGTCGGAGGTAGCGTGCCAGCAGATAGAGCAGGACGAAATGTACCACATTATAACCGCTGGCGTTTACATAGCCCCAGGCAAAGCCGAAAAGGATATTAAAGACCAGCAAGCAAAGCAACATATACTCCATGCTACGCCGCGATACTTTGTCAACGGCGTGCTCCAGCAGCGGCGCAATGAGGAGGAGCATCAGATAGTGGACTATAAACCACCAATTAGTGAACTTAAGGGAAGAAAAGAAGTCTGGCGCCGAACTTTTCACAGGGACAGACACTGCTTCAAAGAACGGTGGCAGGGCATAGGTGGCTAGGCCATAGGCCGCTGCCCCGAAGACGGCGCACACAATGATAAGGCGTAGGAAAGGCTGCCACACACGGCGCACGCCAAACCATCCGGTTATCATTACAAAAAGACTCACACCGATTACTGCCACGGAGTTAAGCGCCACGCCAGCCACGCCCTTCGACTCAATGTCATAGGCGCTGAGATAACCGCACACATCAGCTCCGAAAAGCAGAAGATGATGGAGCGTGATAAAAAGAATGGCTACAATACGCAGCAACTCAAAACGTGAATCCCTTTTCAACGGCTTAATTCTTCTGTAAAGTTGTAATCATACCCACCCTCTCCACTTCGCGGTACTCTCTCTTTCTTAGGGGAAGACTCGGTTTGCTGCCTGGGCAGGTTTCTCTCATACCTATCCAGCCACCTACTCCCCTGCAGGACTGGCAGCCGGAGCAGGTGAAGCAGCTTCGCCACCGCCACCGGCCGGAGCCGACGCAGGAGCGCTCCATCGGCGATAGCCGCACTGGTAGCACTCGCGAGGCACCTTCTTGTCGCTGACCTGCGGGAATTTCTGCTTGTAGCGGGTGAAGCGCGTATCGCTGAGGGTCTTCTGAATAAATCGTCCCCACACGGGCAGTGCCAGGCTGGCACCTGAGCCGTAGGGATGTATGTCGCGGTATTCTCCGCCCACCCATACACCGCCTACCAAGTTGGGGATTGCGCCGATATAGAGGGCGTCGGAGCTCTCATTGGTGGTGCCCGTCTTACCGCCGAAGTCGGTGGTAGAAGTAAATCCATTAATATAACCGTACATGGGCGCTGAGGTTCCTTCCAGTCCAGCATGCAGCATCTGCTGCATCAGGAAGGCAGAGCGCTGCGACAGCACCTGCTGGGTAGGTTCCTCGTCCTCACTATACACCACCTTGCCGTGGCGGTCAACCACCTTGGTCACGATAATGGGAGTGCGCACATAGCCGTTGGCCAGCATCACAGCGTAGGCATTGACCAACTCCACCAACTTAATGGACGACGAGCCGAGCGTCAGATTCTGGCAGTCATTGTAGAGCTTATCCTTAATGCCAAACTTGCGAGCCAGACGAACCACGCTGTTGGGTCCCACCTTGTAGCAGAGGTTGACGGCGGCAGCGTTCTTACTGAACTTAAAGGCCGAGCGCAGCAGCATATTGGCTCCCGATGAGCGCGTCTTCTTGAGCTTCACACCGCGGGGCGGCGAGTCGGTAATATGGTCGCATGGGCTCCAGCCCTGCTCCATGGCCTCGCAATAGACGATACCCTTGAAAGTAGAGCCCGTCTGGTGGCGTGCAATCACATTGTCGTGATTCCAAGTGCGGAAATTAAGGTTGCCCACCCAGGCCTTCACATGGTGGGTGCTGGGCTCGATAACCACAAATCCCGCCTGCAGGAAGTTGAGCATCGTCTTGATGGAGTCGCGCGTAGAGAGAATCATCTTCTGCGGACCCGTGTAAGGATTGTTGATTATCACCTCGTGGGGCTGGTGGCTCTCCACGGTAAGGAAATATTTAAGCGAATCTGGATTATCCTTCAGTTGGCGGTAGCGCGGCAATGTGCGCAAGGCAGAATTGGTATATTTCTCCGCCACGTCAGGGCGCAGGTGGAAGCTACTCTGCAACTTGTTGACATGGGTGATGGTGGCACTCTCGGCATAGTGCTGCATGCGGCTGTCGATGGTAGTGTAAATCTTGAGGCCGTCGCTGTAGAGGTCCACACTGCCCAGGCCGCGCTCGCCGAACTTCTCATTGAGGAAGCGGGCTATCTCCTGCCTCAGGTAGGGCGCCGAGCCGTCATACACCTTCTCCACCTTATATTTAGATATGTCGATGGGCAGGGCGGAGATGGAGTCATATTCGCGGCGCGTCAGGTCGCCGTGGGTATAGAGGTTGTATAGCACCGTATTGCGACGCGAAAGCGATTTCTCGTAATTGGAGTGAGGATTATAGGTGCTCGTAGCCTTGAGCAGTCCCACCAGCACGGCGCTCTCCTCCACCTTCAGGCGGTCAGGAGTAGTGCCGAAATAGGTGTTGGCAGCAGTGCGCAAGCCGTAGGCATTGGAGCCGAAGTCCACCGTGTTGATATACATCTGCAGGATTTCCTGCTTGGAGTAGAGCATCTCCAACTCGGCGGCGGCAATGCACTCCTTGGTCTTCATGATGAGCATCTTAAGGCCGGGAATGTTGCCCAGCAGGCCGTTGGAATACTGCGTACGCACGCGGAACATATTCTTAGCCAGCTGCTGAGTAATGGTCGAGGCGCCGCGCGGGCTGCCCATAAAGATATCCTTGATAGCCGCCATCACGCCCTGGAAGTCGATGCCATGATGCTGATAAAAGCGCTCATCCTCAGTGTCGATGAGCGTCTTGTAGAACATCGGCGACACGTCCTGATAGCGCACCGTCGAGCGGTTCTCGCGGAAGAACTTGCCCAACTCCACGCCGTCGGCGGAATACACCACCGAGGCCTCGCTGGTCTCAGGGTGCATGATGCTGTCAACCGTCGGCATCTTGCCAAAGAGCCACAGCAGATTGACAAACACCGCGAAGACATAGAAAAACAGCAGGAGGAAGAAGCTCACCGTAGCCGTGAGCAGCTTCTTATACCACGGCTTGCCCCTGTAGAGGCCTCTGTACCACCGCCACATCGACACGGGCAGCATACACAGGCTCTTCACCACATACCAAAGCCAGCCGGTAATTCGCTTGAAAAGATTCATCTCTACTTTCTGCAGTTATGGTTACTCTGCTTTAGCGACAAAAATACCATTTTTATTGCTTATACCGAGAATTTAGACAAGGAAATCGTTCTTCATCGCCACTTTTTCGCTTTTATGCAGCCAATTTACTATCTTTGCAAGCAGAAAACAGAGAATACGCCACGCGTCTAACAACAACTGTCATACGCAAAAATACATGAAACGCACCACCAAAGCACGACTGATTTTTGCCGCCGCCGCAATAATGATAGTGGCCGGAATAAGCATACTCGTCCACGCCACCATAGGCAGCGCCACCGCCCAGCCCGTCACAATCGCCGCGGAGCCTGCTGAGCCAACCGCACCCGTAGAGCCCGCTGAGCCTGCCGAACTGAAGGCCGGCAAGGCAAAATACGACAAACGCATCAACCCCGAGCCTATCACCGCCGCACCCGTGAGCGGCGAGATACGCCTTAAGCGCACAGGCTACACCGTTTCCTACAATCCCCAGCTACGTCAGCCCAACTACGTGGCGTGGACACTCACAGCACAGCGCACCTACGGCAACAACAAGCGCGAACCACAGTTCTACGAAGACGCACAACTCGCCTACGAACAGCGCACACTGCTCAGCGACTACTACAACAGCCGTATGAGCCGCGGACACATGTGCCCCGCAGCCGACAACAAATGGAGCACCCAGGCTATGCAGGAGTCATTCATCCTCTCCAACGTATGCCCCCAGACCTACACCCTCAACGGCGAAGACTGGGAGCATCTCGAGTCCTTCTGCCGAAGATTCGTGCGCCACAACAAGACAGCCATCCACATCATCTGCGGCCCCATCTTCACCAGCAAGCCGCCACAGCGCAGGCAACGCCGCCTGTACGTCCCCGACAAATTCTTCAAGGCCATCATCTGCCTCGACAAAGGCATGGAGCGAGGCATAGCCTTCGTCTATAACAACGATTCCGAGCAGCACCCCATGAGCTATTACGTCCGCACCATCGACCAGGTGGAACAGCTCACAGGCCTCGACCTCTTCGCCAGCGTCAACAAAAAAACTCAGGACCGCATAGAAGCCCGCTCCAACCTCCACGACTGGCGATAAATCACACCAGGAAGGCAGGCAAAGGCCCTCAAACAATATTGCTAAAGCGTGCTCGCGCAGGAAATCCGCGACAAGACAAAAAGAATCCGCGTCGAGAAAAGAAATAACCGCGTCAAAACGAAATTTTACCGCGTCAAGACAAAATCTAATCGCGTCAAGACAAAATCTAATCGCGCCAAGACGAAATCTAATCGCGCCGAACTGAAATCTAATCGCGCCGAAACGAAATCTAATCGCGCCGGGAACAGCCCTCCCCTCGCGATTATTTTTTGGGAGTATGTGATTAGATTTCGCGACGACGGGATTACGCCGCGGAAACACGGGTTTAAAAGGCGCTACGGGCCACTCCCTCTATCCGGAAGGATGCCGCCTTGGCGGCAGGGGCGAAAAAGAGTAACCAGTAATGCTGGAAAGGCTAGCCATACTAGAAAAACTAGAAAGACTAGTAATACTAGAGAGGCTAGTGATACTAGAAAAACCAGAGAGACTAGTATTGCTAGAAAGACTAGTAATACTAGAGAGGCTAGTTATGCTAGAAAGACCAGAGAGACTAGTATTGCTAGAAAGACTAGAAATACTAGAAAGACTAGAAAGGCTAGTAAAACCAAAAGAACCGGAATAACGCCCGATAAACCACGAATAGCCAAAAGACTCAGGGGTGGAGCCGCGCGGCTCCACCCCTAAAGAGTAATTATTTCCTCCCGAGAGAAGAGAACTTCTCTCCTGCAAGAGAGGGAGGCAGGTGCCCAGGCGCTACGGCATGGGCAGATACCAGTTGGTCTTGTCTTTCATCTTCGACTCGAGGTCCTTGTCCACCTCGGCGGCGGGATCGGTCACATTCTTGTTGCGACGGCCAATCTTCCATGCGAGCCACTCGGTGCCGTTGGTGCCAGCATCGCTCTTGTGCTCAGCGAAGCGGATGAGGTCGGTGAAGCGGTGGCCCTCGAAGGCTGTCTCAAGGGCATTCTCGTCAACGATGAGGTTCTCCACGGCATTGATGATGGTCTCCTTGTCAGTAACGAGGAGTGTGTCGCCGCTATAGAGAGTCTTGGCATAGTCCATCTGCTCCTCATAGGAGAGGCTGTTGGCGCGGGCATAGTCCTCGGCCACCTTCTCGGCCACTTGGCGGGCATAGGTATAGACTGTGTCCTCAATGCCACCTATGTCACCGCAGCCGCGGCTATGAACGCCATAGCTTGCATAAGACTCCGACAAACCGGTGCTGCTCCAGATGGAGGCGTCAGAGAAGTCGAAGAACGGATACTTGGCCATATTGGCACGCTCCTCCTGAGAGAGATAGTACATACCGCCGGAGAGGGCTCTCGGGTCAAGCATATACTCTACCTCATACCAAGACTCCTGCACGCTCTCGGGAATGTCGGAGAGGGTGAGGGGATATCCCTCGCGGGGGTTAACCCAAATGGTGTCGCCCACAAAGAGGGTGTCGGTCTCAGTGGCATATACCACGGAGGTGGAGTCGGAAGTATAGTCAGCCTTGGCGCTCAGACCGTCGTTGACAACCTTGCCCACAAGGACAGCGGGAATGGTGTCCACGCGGATGAGGGTATCGGCCTCGGTGTCCATAATCTTCTCCAGTTTGGTAACCTCCTTGGCGATGTCGAGGTTGCCGATGGTAGGCATGTTCTCGGTGAAGAGGCCGTCCTTCAGGATACCAAAGGCGAGCTCGGGGAATCCGAGGCGGTTGACAGCCTCAGCATAGCGCAACAGCACCATGGTGTTGCGGTAGAACGGAATCTGATAGTTCTTGCGGAAGGAACCGTAGCGGATGTCAGAGCCGATATAAATGGCACGCCAAGGCATAGCATACTTAGAGATGATATTGCTGCGGTTGCCATTGCGGAAGGTTACGTTGGGAGCCCATGCATAGCGGCGGCCGTCGCCACCGGCATACTCCTCGCGCTTAAAGACGCCATTGTCGTCCTGGAAGGAGTTAAAACGCTGGGATTCGTTGAGGGAGATGTACTGATTGGAGGGAACGAGCTGCTGGTTCTGCTCATGGGCAGAGAGCGAGCCGCGCTCCATATAGAAGCCGGTTACATTCTGCAGTACATCGAGCACGCGGCCGTTGGCAGAAGTGGAGGCTCCGGTAGCAGCGGAGACAATCTCACCAACGCTGATACCATTCTCAGTAAGCGACGTATGTAGGTCATTGGAACTTACAACCTTGGACTCAACTCCGTCATGAGAGAACTTGAAGGCTATTGCACCAACAAGACCAGCAATCCAAGAAGGATTCTCCCTGGCCACATACTGATAGTAGTTATAATACTGAGTTGCAGCATTGACATAGTCATTCTTCATCAGGTAGGCATCGCCCAGCACGAGCTGCACGGGGAAGAGGTTGGCCTGCGAGCTATAGGTGCCGCCGCCACCGCTGAAGCTGCCGTAGTCGGGCATGCCGAGGGCGTTCTGCAGCTCAAGGGCGCGGGTCAGACCGGCCTCAACAAGCATGTCAGCCAGATTGGCAGAGTTAACCCTGGGGGCGCTCTTCTGCAAGGCCTCAGCCTCGTTGGTGCTCATGACGGGAGCGGTAACGAAGGGCACCTCGCCATAGAGGCGAACCAACTGAGTGTAGGCCCAACCCCTCATGGCCTGCACCTGTGCCCACTCGCGCTGCATGATCTTCACATTGTTCTGGGTGACGGTGGTGTCCACGTTGGCCAGATAGAAATTGCAGGAGTTGACTACATGGTAGAAGTCAGCCACGTTGAGCAGGGCGGAGGAGCCGTTTTCCGTCTCGCCGAAGTTGATGATGTTGCCAATAGAGTCGGTGGTATAGACGCCGTCGGTAACGAGGTCGCCGCGGCACTCACCCAGCAGCACTGTGCGCTCAGCCACATTCTGGATGCTGCGCAGCACGCCCAGTGCAGAATAGATGGAATCCTTGCCAAACTCCTTCTCGCTGGCGTAGCGTTCCAGGTCCGGTGTAAGCATGTCTTCGCATGAGGTTGTCAGCAGCATGGCTGACATTACGAAGGTCAAGAGCGAAAGGATTGATTTATTTTTCATCGTAATAGAATTTTACAGGTTAATAGTTACACCGAAGTTGAAGCTGCGCGAGCTGGGCAGCATGCCTGCGTCGATACCCTGATAGAGGGTGCCGTTGCCAACAGAGAACTCCGGATCGGAACCGGTGTACTTGGAGAGGGTAAACAGGTTGTTAGCCTCAGCCCATACGGCCAGACCCTGCAGCCATGAGAGGGAGAGGGGCAGATCGTAGGTGAGACGCACATTCTTGAGCTTGAGGAAAGAGCCGTCCTCAATCCAGCGGTCGGAGAAGCGCTCGTTGTTAACCCACTCGGAGGAGGAGGTGAGCACTGCGCGCGGAATGCTGGTAACCTGGCCGTCGTAAGTCCAGCGGTTGGCCATAGCGGAGGTCTGGTTCCAGAGGTTGTTGCCAGCCTCAAGCTGTGAGCGCTGATAGTTGAACACATCGTTGCCAAGCGAATACTTGAAGATCACGTCGAGGGTGAAGTGCTTCCAGTTGAGCGAGGTGAAGATGTTGCCATAGATATCGGGATTGGGGTCGCCAATCTCTACCATATCGGCCTCGGAGATCCAGCCGTCGCCGTTCTGGTCGATGAAGTGAACATCACCGGCCTTGAAGTTGCGGTAGGGATCGCCGGCAAAGCCGGTGGGATAGCGCAGATAGCCATACTTGCCTGCGGTGGAGGCAGTGGCATCGTCGGTGAAGATGCCATCGGTCTTAAATCCATAGAACACACCTGCTGCCTTGCCCTTGGCGGTGAGCACGTTGTTGGTGCCATAGATGGAGGAGGTGTAGCCCTGGATGGTCTGATAGACATCAGCCTTGGCGCCTGCTGCATCGAGGTTGTAGGTGGTGATGGTGGAAGCGGGTAGGCTGGAGATCTCGTTGGTGTAGTGACCGATGGAGAAGCCTGCCTTCCACTTGAAGTTCTTGGTGTTGAGCAGGATGAGGTTAGCGTTGATGTCGAAGCCCTTGTTGGTCATGGAGCCGGAGTTGGCCCACATGGAGGGCAGACCTGCCAGATAGTCGAGGTTAACCTTTGCCAGGAGGTTGGAGGTCTTGCTCCAGAAGAGGTTGACGCCCAGGTTGACGCGGTTGTCGAAGAGGCTGGTCTCCAGGCCTACGTTGAAGCGGCGGGTGGTCTCCCACTGAATCTTTGAGTTGGCGATGTTGGCCAGGTTGAGCGACGTAGCGCGGTCCAGATACTTCTGGTTGGCAAAGTAGGTACGCGAAGCGTAGTAGTCGATATTGTCATTACCGGACTCCTCGTAGCCTGCAGAGAGCTTGAGGAAGTTGACGGCTGAAGCGTCAAACCAAGGCTCGGAAGAGATGAGCCAGGCAGCCTGCAGTGAGGGGAAGAGGCCCCAGTTTACACCGAAGAGCTTGATGCCCTCCTTGGTGTTCTTGCCGAAGCGGGATGAGGACTCAGCGGTGAGGGTTCCGTTGACATAGTACTTGTTCTTGTAGTTGTAAGATGCGTCGAGGTAGTAGGCCATGTTGAGCCACTTGTCGTTGGTACCTCCGTAGGTGTGGTACTGGAGTGAGGGCGACATGTTAGGCATCTTATCGTTGGTGTTGTTGTAGGCGGAGATGAAGCTGTTAGAGAAGTTGTAGGAAGCCAGGCGGAATCCTGCAGTTGCCCTGAGGGCGTGAGCAGCCATCTTCTTGTCGAAGGTGAGGTAGAGATTGTTGAACACCGTTGACTCGTCGCCATAGAGGGTGCGCACTACGCTGGAGATGGTACCGATGCCCTCGGCATACTTATGTGGCGTGCCGTCGTAAGGCATGTAGTACATCTCAGATGTGCGGTTAACGATATAGCTGAAGCGGTCAGCCAACTGGAGGAAGGAGTTGATCTGGTAGCGAGGGTTGAAGTTGAGCGAGAACTGTGACTGCTCCTGGAAGTTCTTGTTGTCGCCATCGCCGTTGCGCAGAATCCAGTAGGGGTTGGCCGTAGCGTCGGTGCCGTAGTTGATACCGAAGCGGAAGGGGTTGTAGCTGTCGTTGTAGGTCTTGCCGGAGTACACATTGGGGTTGGGGCCCACCTTGTTGGAGCGGGTAGCCTCGTCCCAATAGATGAAGTACTCGGTCTTGCTGATCATAGGAGCATCGATGAGACCCAGCACGTTGGGCGAAGAGATGTTGAACGAGCTATAGTCGGGAGCCCAACCGTTGTCGCGGAGGTTGTAGGTTACGCGGCCATAGGAGATGTCAACCGAAGCGTCGATGCGGCTGCTGAAGATAATATCGGTGTTGAAACGGATATTCAGGCGGCTGAAGTCGTTCTTCTTAGCGGTGGCATCCGACTCGGTGTAACCGAGCGACAGACCATAGAGGGCGATGTCATCACCACCCTGCACATTAACACGGTAGTTCTGGGTGAAGGCTGTCTTATAGAGACCCTTCTGCCAGTTGGTGTTGTTGTGATAGAGGTCGTAGTAGGTATAGGAGGGATCCTCGTTCATGAACGGCTCGCCGGCAATGGCCTGCAGTGCAGAGGTAACGGAGCTACCGTCGCTGGGCTCGTAGGTACCGAGGATGCCAGTGAGGTAGTTGCGATACTGTGTGCCGTTGAGCACGTCGATGGTGTTGGGGCGGGTCTCAAAGCCGCCGTAGAGGCGAACATTGATGCGGGTGGCACGCTCCTTGGCACGCTTGGTGGTGATCTCAATCACACCGTTGGCGCCCTTGGCACCATAGATAGCTGTACCGGTGTTGAGCACGCGTACATTATCTATATCCTCAGGGTCAATGATGCTGAGCACATTATTGACGAAACCCTGGTGGGAGGTCGAGCGGTCGTACTGCATATCCCAAATCACGCCGTCAACCACGATGAGGGGCTGAGTGGTGGTGTTGAGTGAGGTGATACCGTTGATGAGCATGTTAGCTCCCTGGCCGGGCATGCCGCCACGCATGGTGGTGAATACGCTGGCATTGAGAGCGTTCTCAATGTCGGTCTCAACGGTGATGGCAGAGGAATTGTCCTTAGAGGCCTCGGCCTTGGTGAACACCTGGTTGGCAGACTTGTAGAAAGAGTTGAACACCGAGCTGTACATCATGGTGGTCTGCTCGTTGTCCCTCACAGGAATCTGCACGGGGTTGTAGTCAGGGGTAGAGATATAGAGGGTGGTAACAAACACTGGGATGGAAAGAGTGTAGGTACCGTCCTCGCCTGTCATGGCCGAATAGCGGGGATCATTGAGCGACTGCACGCGCACACCAGCCAGGGGCTTGCGAGTGGCAGCATCAACGATGTAACCCTTCACCTCACGCATCTCGTAGGTGGGAGTCTTGGCGATAACAGGACGCTTGATCATCACTTCCTCCTGCTCTTCTACCACCTCTTCACCCTCAGTAACGTCGTCCTGAGCATAGAGGGGCGTAGCGCCGGCAAGGAAGAACAGGCTCAAGGCTAAGCCAAAAACCTTTCCGAATAGATTGTTGCTGATTATCTTTTTCATTGTGTACTATTTTTTAAGTTTGTTGGCTTATTCATCTTTAGCAACCAGGAGGATGCAGTCGATGTTCAAGTTGGGGGTACAGGTCTTACGGTCGGCCAGCTTGAGGGCGCTGGTGAGGGTAAGCATCGGCTGTGAGTCATAAATCTGATAGTAGCACGAGGGGAACTTGAAGTCCTCGAAGAGGAGGATGGTGTCCACCTGGGTTACATCAGACAGGAAGGAGCCCTTCTCAGGACCTTCGGCTGTAACGGTGAGGGGCTTGCCTTCGTCGTCATAGTCGTAGGTGAGCATGGCGTTGAACTTATTGGCCTTGGGGGCTGTGTTGAAGGCGTCGGTCATGTTCTCGGGAACGATTACAACATAGATGTCGTAGGTGCCGGAGAGGACTTGGCTGAGCCTGAACGTTACCTGCGGGTTGGCAGCCGAGGAGCTCGGCACGAACTCCTGGTACTGACCCTCGCTGACATGGCCGATGACATCGGGATTGCGATTGCCGTCGGAAACGACATGGCGCACACCGGTGGGCGATGCCGTGGAGAGAGACTTAGAGTCCTTGGTGCTGACAAGGTAGCCACCCTCTATCTCATAGGGGAGGTCAAACTGCCATGCGCGGTTGGCCTTGAAGTTGAATTTGTCGAGGATAAAGGCGTAGCCGTTGGAAGCCTCGATGGGAGTCTGATGGTCGGTAAGCTCGTTGCACTCCGGAGCGTGCTGATGGTAGCGGGCGTTGCGGCCGTAGTACTCGGTGGAGACGAGCGAGTCGGCTGTCTCGAAGAAGTTCTGTACAGACTCTACGCTGGCGTTCTCAACATCAAATCCCTTCTGCTCATAGAGGCTATAGTAGGTATTCTTGAACAGGGCCTCCACAGCCTTGGCCTCCTGGAGGGAGTCGGAGCGGATGGAGTCGGAGTAGAGGTTGTTGCGCTCGTCGAGGTAAGCGTAAACGGGCTTGTACTGATAGAAGGTCTTCATGTGGTCGATAGCCTGGGTCCACGCATCGTTGGTGAAATAGATGGCGGCGGCCAGGGAGTCGGCACGGTTGGCGATGAAGGGCATCACCTTATTATTCTCGAAGAAGAAGGAGTCAACGTACTGCATCTTGCCTTCCACCACTGAGCCCTCGGTACTGAGGTTCTCCATGAAGACGAGGGTATCGTTCTTGACGATGTAGTCGTGCATGTTGGAGAGCTCGGGGGTAGCGTCGATGATCTCGCGGAGGTCATAGGCGTAGGGAATGTTGGACTCCAGCACATGGAGTGTACCGTTGACAGAGGCTACATTGTTCTCTGCGCCGGGCAGTATCTCAACATTCTTGATGCTGGTGCCGTCGTAGGTGGCATACTTGCCGTTGGCCAGAGTGATGCGCTTGCCCTCGGCGGGAACGCCGTTGTAGTTGAAGTAGGAGAGGTGGTTCTGCGAGAACTGCTTCTCCACAACCTTATATGCCTCGGCTGCAGCCACTCGGTCGCCGGCAGCATCGAGCTCAGCGGCCTCGTCAAGCTTGTCAAGCCAGAACTTGGCGTTGTAGGTGCCGTTCTTGGGAGCCCAAACGGTGAGGGCCTTGGTGCCCTTGAGCAGCTCGCCATAGGTGAGGGAGGCAGGGGTGCCATAGGACTTCTTGTTGACGATAGACTTATTGAGAATCATCAGGAAGGAGTCGCAATCCTCAACGGCCGCGAGGTTGTCGTAGAGAGAACCCGTGGCGTTGGTGCTATTCAAATCATAATGGTCGTCAGAGCAGGAACCGAGGCTGAAGACAGCTATCAGCCCAAGCAATCCGCCTGTGAGCCATTTAATATACTTGCTGTTCATAACTAAATGTATTTTTTTGCGGTAATATTATTAGTCTGTTTTAATCAGTCATCAGTTCTTGACGATTGTCTCATCAGTTATCCAAGCAGGATTCTGCACAAGGGCAGTGTTAACCTTAATCTCACTCTCATATACGGGATTGAAGAGAGAGTTGATGGTTGCCAGCTTGGCCTTGATGGCACTTGCGTTGGTAGAATACTTGAGGGTAAGGATATTGAGCATCTTGCTGGTGTTGCCCTGGCGCAAGGCGTAGCGCACGAGGTCGAACCAGCGCTTGCCCTCACCAAAGAACTCGCGCTGACGCTCGCGGAGCACGAACTCCTCGAGAGCCTGGCCGGTGTTGTAGTTCTCAAACTTCAGGTCATCCTCGTCGGTAATCATAGGATTGGAGCGCGCGAAGACGGCCTTGGCTACGCGGAAGCCGTCGCGCATCTCCTCCTCATCGTCGGTCTGGAGGATGTACTCATGGAGGCAGGCAATAGCCTCGGCCTTCATCAGCAGCACGTCTGACATACGGTAGATGATGTAGTTGGCATCATAGTCACCGCCTGAACGCCAGCTGCTGTAAGAGATGGTCGAATTGCTGTTGGTGATGTCGTCAGCTCCGTCAGTCACTACGTTTCCGGCTGTGTACTTTATAATATTGTAAACAGCTGAGGAGGAAGAGCCGGTGGTCTTCTCTATGTTCTCATAGTAACGGAGGTCGGTCTTGGAGTAGGCAACGTTGCCATCGTCAGGCTTGACATTAACGCTCTGATAGGGAGCGGCAGCCGACAGGGCACCACTGGAGAGGCGGTTGCTGCTGGCAGAGCCCAGGAAGGTGGTAAATACGCTATTCTTGTTTACCGAACCATCGAAGGCAATCTCAAACAGGCCCTCAAGAGAATACTTTTCGCCGAAGATTGTGTTGTAGGGCACATCTACTACGCGCCTGCTCTTCTCAGTGGTATAGAGGGGAAGGGGAATAACGTCCTCGCCCTTGAACGGGGAACGGTCGGAGCCGTAGAAATCGGTCCTTGCCTCGCGGAACAGGCGCAGACCATCCTCAATGAGGTAGTCGGCGTACTCTATCACCTTGCGGTAGTCGGCCTCAGCCTCGCCCGGATACTTGGCGATGGAGTCGGCGGAGGAGTTCTTGGATGCTCTCCAGAGGTAGATGTCGGCAAGCAGGGCATAGATGCCGTTGCGGGTGAAGCGGGCCTTGTTGAGATCATCGCTACCATAGTTAATCATACCATAGTCCTTCACGCCCTCAAGGTCGTTGATGAGGAAGGTGAGAATCTCCTCTGATTCAACCTGCGGAACGGGGTCGGTGGCACCCTCGCTGGTGTCGTTAGCCTTAGTTACGAACGGAACGTCGCGGAAGGCACGCACCAGATAGAAATAATAGAGGGCACGCAGGGCCTTGAGCTCAGCCTCGATGGGCTTCCAGTCGTTCTCAGAGAAGCTGGCGTCCTTGTCAACAATCTCGGGACCTTTCTCCAAGCAAAGGTTGCAGTAGGAGATGCCGGTATAGAACATTGACCAGTCGAACCACTTGTTGGTGGGCAGGAGGTTAGCGTTCATAATGTTCTTCAAATCCTCATTGCTCTCAGAGGTGAGGAGGAAGTTGTCAGAGCGAAGCTCTCCCCACACAAACATCTCCTGAATCAGAGGATGATAGCCTGCATTTGCATCACGGTTGGCATAGAACTGGGTGTAGCAGGAGTTGAGCACACTGTTAAGGTCGCCCTTGTCCTCCCAGAAAGTCTCGCTGGTAATCTGGTTGGTAGGATATACCGTGAGGAAGTCGTCTACCGCGCTACAAGAGGTAAACAATCCTGCCAGCACCATGCTGAGCGAGAGGATTACCTTATTATATATATTCTTGTATTTCATATTTCCTGATGTTTTGAGTTTAGAAATCAACCGTCAAGCTGAATGTAACGGAACGTGAACGCGGAGTCTTCGAGGTATCGAAGGCAGGGGAGTAACCGGCAGCAGAGTGCTCGGGGTCAACGCCCTTATACTTGGTGAAGAAGAAGAGGTTGTTGCCGGAGGCAGAGAACCTCAATGAAGTCGCCAGACTCTACGTAGCGGTCGGAGGCCAGTGCATTGTAGGAAGAACCGGCATTGTTGTTGAGCGCACGGGGAATCTCGGTGATGTCACCATTCTTGCGCCAGCGCCAGTTGACGGCCCTCGACTGATTGTCGTTGGTACGCATCTGCTCAGCCACCATGCGGGCAACGTTGACGATCTTGGCGCCGGTACGGATGTTGAAGCTGGTCTTCAGCTGCCAACGGCCATAGGTGAAGTCAATACCGAAACCGCCGGTGAAGGTCGGGTTGGAGTTGCCGAGATAGACGATATCCAACTCATTGATCTGACCGTCGTGGTTGATATCCTCATACATGGCATCACCGCCGGAGAACTGATAGTTGGTAGCGCCGTAGTTGTAGTACATGCGGAGCGGATTGCCGCTTGCATCGAAGATGATGTTGCCGTTGGCATCGTAAGCGATAGGACAGCTGGCGTTCTCTCCGCGGGCTGCGGCTGCGGCTGCGGTGTTCTCGCCATAGACTGCGTTCTTCGACTCGTCGGCAAAGTAGCCCGAGTGGTCGTAGTCATAGCGGTAAACGCCGAGGTAGCGGAAACCGTAGATGGAGTAGAGGGCGTTGCCTATCTGCACACGGCTGAGGTAGCGGCTGGAAGGATCAACATCGGAAATCGCATAATTGAAGTCCCTGTTGATAGCAGACAGCACGCTGGCGTCCATTGAGGTGATGCGGTTCTTGTTCTGCGAAGCGTTGAACTTGAGCCTGAAGTTAAACTTGCTCTCCTTAGGCAGGAGCGGACGGGTGTTGGCAGCAAGTTCCCAACCGGTGTTCTTCAGAGAGCCGACGTTAGCCCACTCCAGAGAGGAGAAACCGGTGGAGGTAGGAATGCTCACGCCCGACTGCAGCAGGTTGGTGGTGCGCTTCTGATAGATATTGAAGTCAAACTCCACGAGGGCATCAAAGAGGCCGAGGTTGAAGCCCATGTTCCAAGAGCTGGTCTTCTCCCACTGGAGGGTGGTGAGGCGCATGTTGGTGGGGCGGATGGCTGCCATGTTGTTGCGGCCGGTGGCGTAGGTGCCGTTGCTGGAGTACTTATTAAATATGGTAGAGTTGGTGGAGGGGGCGTTACCCGTGATACCCCAACCCGGACGGAAGGCCAGCATGTTGACGACCTTCTTGAAGGGACGGAAGAAATACTCGTCGCTGATGTTCCAACGGGCGGAAACTGCGGGGAAGTAACCCCAGCGCTTGTCCTTACCGAAGGAGGTGCTACCGTCGGCGCGCAGGGTGGCGTCGAGGGAGTACTTCGACTTGAAGGAGTAGTGGGCCGTAGCCAGGAAGCTCAAGCCATGGGACTTGGAGGTGCTGGTGGACGGGTAGTTGTAGACATGGTCAAGTACGAGGTAAGCCTCAACGGTCGGGTCGGTGATGCCACCTACAAGACCTGTGGACTTCAGCTGCTGGCTGGAGCCGGTGTAGGTGCTCAGCTCACCACGGAGCAGGAACGACAGGCTGTGGTCTTCACTCAGCTTGGGAATGAAGGTCAGGTCGTGCTGGGTGGTGAAGGTAAGACCGCGCGAGGAGGAGGTTCCTGCCTCGTTGATGCCGGATGACCAGTCGGAAGAGGAAAGCACGCCGGGATAGTAAGCCTCAGTGGTGTTGGAGGTTGAGTTCATATAAACCTCACCACGATAGTTGAGCTGAGTCTTGTTTCCGTCAATACCGAGCAGCTTGTATCTGATTTCAAACTGGGGAACAATCTGATACTGGCTGGTGTGCTTCCATGAGAGGTTGGCTATGGCCACGGGGTTACCGTTGTCAACCATGTCCTTCAGATAGTAGGAGCTGTAGCCGTCCTTGATGGAACCGTCAGCATTGTAGTAGGTGGAACCCGTGTTACCGGCCGTGCGGTACATCTTGAAGTACTCACCGGTGTTCTCGTCGCCGTCGTAGCGCCAGATGCTCATGTTAGGCATAGCCTTGTAAGCCTTGGCAAGAATGTCGGCGTAGTTCTGCTTGTTCTTGGTGTAGGTAAGGCTGAAGTTAGAGCTGAACTGGATGCGGTTAGACACCTGATAGTCGAGGGTCATACGGGTGGAGAAGCGGTCGAGCACCTGCTTGATGATGGTACCGGTCTCGTGGTCGTAGCCGGCGGAGACGCGGAACTGTGCCTGGTCGCCACCACCGCTGAGGTTTACATAGAACTTGTGGGCCTGGCCAAACTGTGTTACCTCTTCAACCCAGTCGGTGTTCTTGTTGTAGTTGTTGTAGTACATCGGGCGCTCGGGGTTGTACATGAGCTCCAGGATGTTTGAGGTGAGGTCGCTCTGGCGGGGGTTGAAGTAGCCCTCCTTGAGCATCATGGTGTAGCCGTCACCGTTGAGCATCTTCATGCCTGCGGGCTGCCAGCTGCCTGAGAAATAGTAGTTGCCGCTGACCTTGGTCTTACCCTTGGCACCACGGCGGGTGGTAATCTCAATTACACCGTTGGAACCGCGCGATCCCCACATGGCGCAGGCACCGGCGTCCTTCTTAACCTCGATAGACTTGATATCCTCCACGTTTACGGACAGCAGGTTGGCAAACTGCTCCTGGTTGTCCATATCCTGCAGGTCAATGTCGGTGGAGGAGTAGTTCTCCAGGATGTGGCCATCGACAACGATAAGGGGCTCCTGGTTGCCGCTGATGGTGGTGACACCACGCACGCGCATACTCATACCCGAACCGAGGTTACCGGAGTTGGCCACAACGTCGAGACCGGCTATCTGGCCCTGCAGCGCCTGGTCGGCAGACTCAAAGGCCAAGCCCTTCATCTCGTCCATATCAAGTTTCTGTGTGGCAACCGACACCTCGCGCTCGGGAATGGTGAGTCCGTTGGACTTAACCACCTTGCGGCCGGTGACCTTAACCTCCTTGAGGGCCTGGGTATTGTCCACAAGCTGGATGCGGAAGGATGTCTTGTCACCGATTACCTGCTCAAAGGCGCGGTAGCCGTAGAAGTAAACCTTCAGCTTGTTCTTGGGGTTCTTGATGGTCAAGGCAAAGTTACCACTCATATCGGTTTGAGTTGAGGACTGAATACGATTGTTCGCATCAATCTCAAGCACATTTGCCATCATGATAGGACCGTCCTTGGGATTAAAGACATGTCCCGAAATCCTCTTCTGGGCATAAGTCAGGCTCAGGCCACAGCAAAGGAAGAGTAACAATAGATACTTTATCTTATTCATAGTTGCACTAATTTATCTGATTGGATACTTTGCCATGAACTTCCTGGCCTTGGCAGAGGTGTCGTAGAGTCCTTCGTATCTGCCGTTGGGCAGCTTGGTGAAGTTGAGGACACCGTCAATCTGGTGCAGCACAGCAAATGAAGATGTCTCAATGGTGGTGGCACTTGCGCCTGCCTTATCAAACTGGAGGTCACGCGTCAGGATGTTGTTGCGCGAGGAGTCGATGTGGCGGGTGTTGCCGGCCTGGTCGGTAACGCTGAAGTTGTTGAGGCCGTTGCGCTGTACGGTAACGGTGATGTAGCGGTTGGTCTCAGCATTGATACAAGCCGTCTCAAAAGCCGTGGCGGGGAGGGCGGGCTTGTCGTTGTAGATGGCGTCATCCTGGAAGTGGTACTTCACGAAGTTGAGCAGGGCGGTACACATGGCCTGGGCCTTGAGCTTGTAGGCCTTGGTGTCCTCCTCGGGATTATAGATAGCACTGTGCTCTTCCTTTTCCTGGATCTCCTGCTTGGCATCGTTGATAAACTCCTCAATGCTCTCCCATGTGGGCAGGCCCTTCTCTATTTCGGCCTCCACAGCGGAGTTGGTGGGGATATAGACGGTGTAGCGATAGGTGCTGAAGAAGCGCACGTTGTAGTCCATACACGGATTGTTGGCTGTGAAGATGTTGTACTTCTCCAGACCCTTGTCCTTCTTGGTGCGGTCGGGGAAGAGAGTCTCGTCATCTACGAAGCCGGCCTCCTCGATAACGGTGGGGTTAACCTGGCAGAGCTCGAAGAACCTGCTGTAAGGTGAATCCTCGGCACCGTTGGCGTTGAGAACATTATAAACAGAGTGAACGGTGGACTGGATGGGACGGTCGATGATGTAGGTCATACCGTTACCGTAGCCATTGGTCTTGCGGCTCTGGTCGAAAATCTCCTGGAATTTGCAGTACTCGTCATGCTCAATCTGCCAAGCGCCCTGCACCTTGCCGCCGTTGATGCCCTGCTCGGGGTTGATAACCTTGATGGGGGCACCGCCCTTGGTGGTGTAGAAGGCCTTGCCGCTGAGGATGCCGTCAACGTCGTCGGAGTCGTGTACGATAATGTGAGCGTCAAGCATGTCCTTCAGTCGGTTGTTGAGCTGGGCAGCCTTGATGGTGGCGGTCATACGCACGGAGTCGGTCTGGTGGGTATAGGGATCATACTTGTAGGCGTATGCCGAGATGGGGGATGACACGTTCTTGCTGTCGAAGTTGAAGGCAAGCATGTAGGGCTGGCTGTAAACCATCGACACAGGATCGTAGTAGCGCTTCAGCGCGTTGTCGGTGGGGATGAAGAAGCTGAAGTTGGAGCTCATGGCCAGCAGGTAGGTGGAGATAAATGCATTCAGCGGGGCGGAGTTGGGGTTGGTGATGTACTTGTCATCAGCCGTGATGGCCCAGTTGAATATCCTCAGGCTGTCGCCTACCAGTGCAGGAGCGGACACAGAGGCGTACTTGGCCGGTGTGCGCACCTCATTCATGATGTAGGCCACGCCGTTGTTGGCAATGAGGCAGGTGTCAATCTTCTGGCAGTATTCCTCCACGGAGTTGACATCGGAGAACATCGGGTCGCGTGCGTCGTTCATGATGCTGAGATACTTGCTCGGCACGGACTCGACGAAGGAAATCTTCATCAGGTTGTTGATGAGGGCCTGGATAACCTCCAGGGGAATCTGGTCGAGGTTAACCTCCAGGTTTGCCTCGGTGTTGGGCAGGGTTGAGTAGGCGTTCATCAGGAACTCGCCACCGCCGCCGGGGAGGAAGTACTTAGCCATGGCCTCATCGGAGGGCACGAACATGGCAGCGATATCCTGCTGCACGCCGTGGCTGGCATTGAAGTAGGTGTTCCATCCCGGGTCGTAGTTGAGGAAGTAGCTCACGCGCCTGTTCTGCGGGTCAGTCTCCAGGGCTGAACCACCCTGCGAGCGGGCGGCGAAGTAGCGCTTCTCAAACACGGAGTCAACGGCCTCGTAGCCGGGCAGCTGACGCAGCGAGTTGGTAAGGCTGGAGCTATAGAACGGAGCACTGAAGCGGTCCATCAGATGGCTGAAGAGATTGGTATGGCCGTTGGTGCGGATCATCTCGGCCAGGTTGGTCGGAGCCAGCAGCACGCGGTCCATGCGGTCGATGTAACCGTTCTGGCAGGTGATGTCCTGCTCCACAATCTTACTACCATATATATATACATCATTCTTCTCGCGCGGGCGACCAACGATTACCTCAAAGTCCTCGTCGGTGATGCCCTGCTCCTCCATCTGGCCGTTGATCCAGTGGATCATCATGGGCACAGTGGCGTCGCCGGCCATGTACATACCGCCCTTCGACTGCTCGCGGAAGCGTGCCCAGTAGTCGCGGTCGGTAGTGTTGTTGGTGGTCGGAATGGCAGGATTGTTCCAGCTGAAGAATGAAATGGAGTCAGTAATGTTAAGCGAGGTAGGCCTACGCATACACTGATTCTTCTCCAAGTAGGAGCCGGTAGAATTCTGGTTGTTCGATGAAAGGTTGGGCAACATCTCCAGGAGGTAGGGGTTGTCGAGCATGGCGGTGTGCAGGAGCAGTTTCTTCTGCGCATCGGTCAGCTCGTCGTAGCTGCTTACGCCCCAGCTGTTGCTTTTGTAGAACTCTGCGAAAGCCTCGTCGTCGGCCACAAACAGAGTCTTGCTACCCGTCTTACCGAGCACGGTAGCGAAATCCAAATCATCGATCAGCCTGATCATGTTGGTGTAGTTGCCATTGGCGGGGTCCTTCAAGTAATCATAGATACTCTTACCAAGCCAACCGGGCGTCTTGTCTGGCAGATCATAGTCGTCAGAGCAAGAATACATCAACGCGCCAATCAATAGCAAGCCCATTGTTCCAAAGAGCTTCTTGCTAAACCTGAATAAACGGTTTTTCATACACATTGAGTTTAAATTTATATAATTTTGATTTAATCACACGGACATAGTTACACTATGTAAGGGACAAAATTAAGAATTCTTATCAAACCAACCACATTTTAGCACCACAAAATGACATTTATTAGTATTTATTTCCCTTTTTAATGCTAAAAAACCTGAAAAAACCGCCCTTACACCCATATTCGCGCCTCTCCGCAAACAGCCCTCGAAGCAAAAGAAACAACCGACCAGACACTGTATATTATAATAAATAATGTTCGCGCGTACATATTAATATTAAGTAATAGGATTTGTATTTAATAACAGGATTTATATTTGACAATAGGAAAACTGAATCTTTAATGAAAGGAAAGCAGGCTCCCCCACAAGACAGCGGCTTTCTGTGTCCGCCGGCATGCACCCAGGGACATTAAAGAGCATTGCCAGTCCGGGCAGAAAAATCCCTACCCCGACCTCATACCCCAGCAAGCAGACCGCACCCACTCCAATAGCAAGGGCGCAGACTTTCGTCACAAGAAAACGGACTTTCGTCGCGAGAAACATGACTTTCGTCGCGCAGAGCCCGAATTTTGTCGCGAGAAACCTGAAATTAATCGCGCAGAGCCTGAATTTAATCGCGCAGAGCCTGAAATTTAATCGCGATCAAATTTCCGTTAAATCGCGATTAGATTTCCGTTTAGTCGCGATTAGATTTCCGTTAAATCGCGAACAGATTTCAAAGCGCCCTGCTCTAATGTGCGCCTTTGCGCATGAAAATCAGATTATTGCGCAGCAAAAACCAATGTCCTCAGAGAAAGATTTTAATTTCGCGGGGAAAAACGGCATTTTCGGGCACAAAAAGGCTGCGCAAGCGCACCCGTGGCAGACCGCCACATTGGGAAAAGCTGGCCCGTTGCTATTCCCGACAAGCCCGATTGGCAGCAGTGGGCTCGCCATGATTCGCAGGCTCTTTCTTAGAATCTCGCTCCTGCGGATTGAGGGAAATCTTCAACGATTTATATCTTTCCATATTTTATAGTTACTCTATTTCGTCCATATTTGACAAAAATCACTATCTTTGCACAGACAAAACAAAAGATTACTGCGCATGACACCCACCACCACCCTTGACTACCGCCTTATCTTCGCCCTGATGAACGGCAAGGTAAGCACCGCCCTGCGCCGCAGGCTCAACGCAGACTTCCGTGCCGCAGGCCTTGAGGTTACCGGCGAGCAGTGGGATGTACTTATGGCCATCAGCAGCCGCGACCTCTGCACACAGCAAGACCTCTGCGATGCCACATCGTTCAGCAAGCCCACAATGACCCGCACCATCAATGCCCTGGAGGAAATGCACCTCGTCACCCGCCGCAAGACAAGGGTGGACTTCCGCCGCAACTACATCGTACTCACCATCAACGGTTTGCAGCTGGTGGACCGCGCCCAGGCCATTGCCGTACGCACCCTCAAGGAGTGCCTGCGCGGCCTTAGCAAGATAGATATGCTCACCGCCCAGCGATCCCTCAACATCGTGCTCGACAATCTGCGCCGCCAGGAGCAGCAGAGAGCACAGAGACTGTCGGAAGAGCAGCATCGCACCGCCGAGGCCAACCGCCAAAAGGTAAGGAAAATGCACGCGGCAGCTCCGCACAAGCGTTAACCGCCCCACCCCGCCGAAGCAATGTCTCATGGCGATATGCCGCGCTGACGGTATCGAGTGTGCTTGTCGCAAAGAAAGTTAAAGCACCTGGCGTCTGTCTTAAAAAACGTCTCTTTTGCATCAAAAAGCACAAAAAAGTCCCTCTTTTGTGTAACCTACCATAAAAAATGCCTACCTTTGCATATTGATACCTGCCTATACGAAGCAGGACTCCACGATAATGAAGACCCTTGGCAAGATAAAAAAGATTAAGAAGATTCGCCTGCACCATGAGGGAACATCCACCCTCACAGTCAGCGGCCTGCTGCTGCTGGTGCTTAACGCGCTCTGCTTCTGGATTTTCGCCCACCTACTCCACGTTGACTTCGTCTTCTATACTGTGCTCGTCGTGTCGGTGGTGGTATATGCCATAATGGTCAACTTCTTCCGCTGCCCCATCCGCTGTTTTCAGGGCGCAACTGAAGGAGTAGTGGTTGCCCCCGCCGACGGCAAGGTCGTGGTGGTGGAAGAAGTGGAGGAAAATGAGTACTTCCGCGCTCCCCGCAAGATGGTGTCCATCTTCATGTCGCTCACCAATGTCCACGCCAACTGGTTTCCCGTGGACGGCGTGATCAAGAAGGTGGAACACGAGAACGGAAACTTCCACAAGGCATGGCTGCCCAAGGCCAGCATGGAGAATGAGCGCTCCACCATAGTCATAGAGACCGAGCAATACGGCGAGATTTTGGTACGCCAGATTGCCGGAGCCATTGCCCGCCGCATCGTCACCTATGCCCGCGAAGGCGACAGTTGCTTTATCGATGAACACCTCGGATTCATCAAGTTCGGCAGCCGCGTGGACGTATTCCTTCCCCTCGATGCCGAGGTGCTCGTCAAGATGGGACAGCCCACAGTGGGCAACAGCACAGTTATTGCTCGCCTCAACGGCAAAGAACAACCATGAAACGACACATTCCCAACACTATTACGCTGTGCAACCTGATGTGCGGTTGCATTGCCGTAACCTATGCCTTCCACTCGCGCCCGATGATGGCCCTGCTGTTCATCGTAATGGGCGCCATGTTTGATTTCTTCGATGGATTCGCCGCCCGCAAGCTAGGCGTCAGCTCACCCCTAGGCAAGGAGCTTGACTCACTGTCAGACCTCATCACCTTTGGCCTTGCGCCCGCCACGATGGTGTTTACGCTGCTCTCGGCATATATCCAGATCTACGTGGCACAGTCCAATATTTCACTCGCCGGCAACCCGCTGCGCTACCTCAATGCAGCCGCCTTCCTCATTGCCGCCTTCTCGGCGCTGCGCCTAGCCAAGTTCAACACCGATGAGCGACAGACCTACTCCTTCATCGGCCTGCCCACCCCAGCCAACGCCCTGCTGGTAGCTTCCACGGTAATCACCATAGGCAACCACCCCGGATGGCTCGCCGCCAACAGCAGCAGCTGGCACTATAGCCTGGCTGGCATAGTGGTAATGTGCGCTCTGATAGCCATAAGCTGTGTGCTGCTGATTTGCAATAAACCGATGTTCGCCCTGAAATTCAAAGACTTCGGGTGGCAGGGCAACAAGGTGCGCTACATCTTCCTGCTCAGCTCTGTTATATTGCTCGTCATAGGTGCAGCATGCAGCATCACCCGCCTCATCGCCGCCGTCGGCGCAGTGATCGCGTGGTATATTCTCCTTTCACTTATCACCAGCAAGAAACTTCAGAAAAATGAGCGTGCTTAGCCTGCTCCTCCTATTTATTATCGTATATTTCTGCGCCAAGGCCATAGGCTCTATCTGGCGCGATGCCTTCGGCACCATCGGTGACGAGCAGCATAGCCGACAGCAAACAACTTCACGCCGGCAACAGACGAGCTCACGCCAACAATCCACAAACAAAAAAGACCGATACGGCGAACAACCGATCGGTAAAGACGAAGGGGAATACGTAGACTATGAGGAGCTGTAGCTCCTTTTTTTGTTGGAGGTCAGCAAAAACTCTAGTACTAGAGAGACTAGTAAGACTAGTGAGACTATACTAAGACCTCCTCGCCGCTAAACTTAAATCCGTTGAGGAAAGCAGCCACGGGCATTCGCTTCTTGCCCGCGAGCTGGAGCTCGGTGATGCGCAGCAGTCCACCGCTAACAGCAACGTCGAGTGTCTTGCGCCCTGCCAGCACCCTACCCACAGCGTAGTCGTGAGACTGTACCACCTTCTGCGCTCCAAACACTTTTATCTCTTGTTGCATAGCGTTAGTCTGAAGCACTGCCCACGCCCCAGGGTGAGGAGAGAGGCCGCGAACAAAATCGTAGATTTCATCGAGGGTTTTTGTCAGGTCAATGCGGCATGTCTCCTTGAAGATCTTGGGAGCCGGACGCAAGGGCCCATCAGTGACAAACTCGCTTTGGGGAGTGCTGCTGACTGTGCCGGCAATGATGCTGTCAACCGTCTTGACGGCAAGGGTGCCGCTGAGAGCCATAAGCTTGTCATGCAACTCGCCAAAAGAACAATCGTCATCAATAGGCACACGCACCTGGTCGATGATGTTGCCTGTGTCGATATCATGCTGCAAGAAGAATGTGGTAAGGCCGCTCTCCCTGTCGCCGTTGATGATGGCCCAGTTGATGGGCGCGGCTCCCCGATACTGCGGCAGTAGCGACGCATGAATATTAAAGGTGCCAAGGCGCGGCATGGCCCAGACAACCTCTGGCAACATTCTGAAAGCCACGACAATCTGCAAATCCGCATTGAGAGCCCTCAACTGAGCAATGAATTCCTCATCCTTCAAACGCTCCGGCTGCAACACAGGCAGGCCTTGCTGCACGGCATATTCCTTAACGGGACTGGCCTGCAGGCGATTCTGGTGCCTACCCACAGCCTTGTCAGGCATGGTGACTACGCCAACGACATTGTAACCGCCCTCCACAAGAGCCCTCAGAGCCTCCACCGCGAAATCGGGAGTACCCAGGTAAACGATACGCAAATCTTTCTTTTCCATATAAATATTGCCAACCTCCCTGTCCTTTAATTATTAATTATCCTTTTACTCTTCTGAGAAATCCACAAGCGTCTGCCGATAGGTCTCGAAAAGCGCAGTCTTATGGATGATTCCTACAAAGCGCGCGTTCTCGTCCACCACAGGCAGCACCTCAGCGCCAAACTTCTCAAAACTGGCCATCACATGAGTCATGGGAGTATTGATGCTGATAATATCCGGTGCATCCTGCATCAATTGCTCGGCCGTGAAGATATTGTAAAGTTCCTGCCGGAAGAGCACCTTGCGGATATCCGCCAGATTAATGAGGCCGCGCAGATTGTTGGCACCGTCCACCACGGGAAAGGTGTTCTCCTTTTCCTTAGCCAGGAGGTGAACCAGATTGCCAAGCGTCATATCGGGGGCAATCCTCATGCAATACTTGTCGATCACACTGTCGAGACTCATCAGGGTAAGGATGGCCTGGTCCTTGTGATGGGTAACGAGCTCGCCCTTCTGGGCAAGGCGCCTAGAGTAGATACTGTGGCGCTCAAAGATATTGATGGTAATGTAAGAAATGACCGTCACGAGCATCAGCGGCACTAACAAGTCGTAGCCTTCTGTGATTTCTGCAATAAGGAAGATGCTCGTCAGCGGAGCGTGCATTACAGCTGCCATTACAGCAGCCATACCCAGCAAGCAGCTGATTGTGGCGGGCATGGGAGAAATGATTCCCCACATATTCCACAGGCTCGCAAAGAGAAAGCCGGTGATGCAGCCCAGAAACAAAGAGGGGGCAAACAGTCCACCGCAACCTCCAGCGCTGGTGGTAACCGTAGAAGCCACTGCCTTGAACAAAACCACGCATCCCAATATAGCAAGCAGCATATTGGTGCCATAGAAAGGAGAATTGTTGAGCAAATCAGCGGGATTGCCGTTAAGAAGATTGTTGATAGTGCCATAGCCTTCACCATAAAGCATCGGGAAGAAAAAGACCAACGTGCTGAGGATTATGCCTCCTATCACCCACTTTAGATACATACCCTTAATCCTGCGGAAAAGGGCCTCTATGGCATTGGTAACCTTAGTGAAATACAGCGACACAAGGCCACAGGCGATGCCCAGCACTATCACGGGCCACACATAGACAATGCGGAAACTCTCCACATTATGGCAAACAAACATAGAGTCAAAGCCACTGATGGCAAAGGTAAGGATAGAGGCCGTCACGCACGAAACGAGCAGCGGCACCAGATGAGCCATCGTAAGATCAAGCATCAACACCTCGAGGGTAAACAGCAGTCCGGCAAACGGCGCCTTAAAAATCCCAGCTATAGCGCCAGCAGCACCACAGCCAATAAGCAACATCAGCGTTTTCTGATCAACGCGGAAGACCTTGCCCAGCGAGGAGCCGATGGCAGAGCCCGTAAGTACAATAGGCGACTCAGCACCCACCGAGCCACCAAAACCGATGGTAATACTGCTGGCTATCACGCTAGACCAGCAATTATGACTCTTTATCCTACCCTGGCGGCGCGAGATAGCAAAGAGAATCTTTGTCACTCCGTGACCGATATCATCGCGCACAACATAGCGAATGAAAATAGCGCTGAGCAGCACACCTATAGCAGGATAGACCAAATAAAGCCAATTGATATGAGTAATATCAAATCCATGGGTAAGCAGATGGGCAATCAACTCGATAAGATTCTTAAGCACCAAGGCTGCCAGCGCGGTAAACACGCCGACAATGAAACTCAAGAGCACTATCAGCTGCTTGCGCTTGAGATGAGCCTCAATCCATGTGATTATATTCTTCAAGATATTACCCATTAGCCTTTGCTCCTTACTCCCTAATAATTTTTACCTCACCGCCACGGCCCAGCTTAATGACGGACGATGGAGATGCGAGTTTTATATCATCCTGCCTATAGCGGACGACATAGTCCACCTGCTGGCGAATTTCCTCGATGATTTCGCGAAAAATGCGAGGCGAAGGCTGACCGCTGACATTGGCAGAAGTAGAAACTATAGGTTTGCGCAGATGGAAGCACAGCTGACTGGAGAAAGCCTCTCGACTAAGCCTTATACCCACACTGCCATCCTGCGCCAGCAGATTGGGAGCGAGGTTGAGTCCCCGGTCAAAGATGACCGTGGTGGGCCTCGTGGCCAACTCAATGACATCCCATGCCACCTCGGGCACCTCAGCCACATAGCGACTAATCATGGCTTCGCTGTCGGCCAGCACAATGAGAGCCTTACTGTCCTGGCGCTGCTTGATCCTATAGATGCGCTCCACAGCCTCAGCATTGGTGGCATCACAACCCAGCCCCCAGACAGTATCCGTGGGATAGAGGATTACTCCCCCGGCCTTGAGCACCCTCACAGCCTCAGCCATGTCTTCCTTATCAAACGGCCATTCTCTATTGCGCATCACTTAGAAATCATTGGTAAAGTGGAACTTTATATGCTTGAAATCCTGCTGTGCCATCTGCAGCACATAGCCGCTGTCAGCCAGAAATACATCACGACCGTCGCGGTCCTTGGCCATATACTGATACTTGCGGCGCTTGAAATTGTCGAGCTCGGCTTCATCGTCGCTCTCAATCCAGCATGCCTTGTACAGGCTGATAGGCTCCCAGCGGCACTTGGCGTTGTACTCATTCTCCAAGCGATACTGGATAACTTCAAACTGCAGCTGGCCAACTGTGCCGATTATCTTACGGCCGTTAAACTGGTTGACAAAAAGCTGCGCCACGCCCTCGTCCATCAGCTGCTCTATACCCTTGTTGAGTTGCTTGGCCTTCATAGGGTCAGCATTCTCAATATATTTAAATAATTCAGGAGAGAAACTGGGCAAACCCTTAAAATGAAGCTGCTCTCCCTCGGTAAGAGTGTCGCCAATCTTAAAGGTCTGATTATCGGGCAAGCCCACGATATCACCGGGCCAAGCCTCATCAATGGTACTCTTGCGCTGCGCCATAAACTGGGTAGGCGAAGAGAAGCGCACCTGCTTACCGCTGCGTACAAGGAGATAGGGTGCATTTCTGACAAACTTGCCGCTGCACACCTTGCAGAAGGCGATGCATGAGCGGTGGTTGGGGTCGATGTTTGCAGTAATCTTAAAGATGAATCCTGTGAATTTCTTTTCCTCTGGCTCCACCATGCGCTCCATGGCCTGCACATGCCTGGGCGAAGGAGCTATCTCAACAAAACAGTCAAGCAGTTCCTGCACTCCAAAGTTATTGAGGGCGGAACCAAAGAACACCGGCGCAACGTCAGCGCTAAGATAGGTGTTAACATCAAACTCGGGATAGACACCATCTATCAGTTCGAGGTCTTCACGCAGTTTGGCGGCGTCCTTGGCGCCCACGTGGGCCTCAAGGTCGGAACTGTCGATGTCCACCTCCACATGTTCAGTAACCTTCTGCTTATCGGGGGTGAAGAGGTTGAGATTGTGCTCATAGATATTATACACGCCCTTGAAACGCTCGCCCTGATTGATGGGCCAACTTAGTGGACGCACCTTAATCTGCAACTCTTGCTCCAACTCGTCGAGGAGGTCAAAAGGATCCTGGCCTTCACGGTCCATCTTGTTGATGAAGATGATGACAGGAGTCTTGCGCATGCGGCACACGGTCATCAGTTTGCGTGTCTGAGTCTCTACGCCCTTGGCGCCGTCGATTACTATGATTACACTGTCCACTGCGGTAAGTGTACGGAAGGTATCCTCCGCAAAATCCTGGTGGCCGGGAGTATCGAGAATATTTACCTTGTAGTCCTTATAGTCGAACTCCATCACGCTGGTGGTGACAGAGATTCCACGCTGCTTCTCGATCTCCATCCAATCGGAGGTGGCTGTTTTGCGTATCTTATTATTCTTCACCGCACCGGCCACCTGAATCTGCCCACCAAAGAGCAGCAGCTTCTCTGTGAGCGTGGTCTTACCCGCATCAGGATGGGAGATGATGGCAAAGGTGCGACGACGTGTTATCTCGTTCATTGATTATTCTTTTTTTATAGTGGCGATAGTAACTATAGTAATTATAGTTCCTATAGTTTTTTCAGCGTTATTCGGCTGAGGCGTTCAGCCTCTGGAGGCAGAGACGCAGCGAATCCTCCCAATAGGGAACGCTCACCCCATAGGTATGCTTAATCTTATCCTTGCAAAAGACTGAGTAGGCAGGACGGGCGGCCGGGGTGGGATACTGGGCGCTCAGAATGGGTTGCACATCGCAGGCGGTGATGCCAGCCAAGCGATGAATGGCCTTGGTAAAGTCATACCATGATATCACACCCTCGTTGCTGTAGTGGAAGATGCCATAGGTCTTGTCCTTGGTCGCGGCAATGCTGAGCAGCGCCTTGGCAAGGTCGGCAGCGTAAGTGGGCGAGCCCACTTGGTCGAAGACCACATTGAGCCTGTCGCGCTCGCGGCCCAGACGCAGCATCGTCTTGACAAAGTTGTTGCCATAGGGTGAATAGAGCCACGCCGTACGCACAATGATGTGGCGGGGGGTAGCTACCATGACGCCCTTTTCCCCTTCGAGTTTGGTACGGCCATAGACGGAGCAGGGAGCAGTAGGCATGTCCTCGGTGTAGGGGGTACATTCCTGACCGCCAAAGACATAGTCGGTGGAGATATGGATTATCTCGCCTCCACGACGTGCCATGGCATTGGCCAGCAAGGCGGGAGCCTCGGCATTGAGCACCCTGGCGCGCTCCTCATCGGTCTCTGCCTTATCCACTGCAGTATAAGCCGCACAGTTGATGATGAGGTCAATCTCGTTTTCCTCCACGGCTGCCTCTACGGCTGCGGCATCGGTGATGTCAAGCTCGGCTACGTCGGTAAAGAAAAAAACGCATCCCGCGCAATTGGGCGCAAGGTTGCGCAGCTCAGTGCCCAGCTGACCGTTTGCTCCAGTAACAAGTATCTTCATAGCATTAAAATTCCAGTGACTCTTCCTTATCCTTTTTATAATAATCGCTCAAACTGCCGAGAAAGGCAGACACGGTCTCCACTGCCTTGGCAGTATCGGCGCTTATCTCATGCTTCTGCATCTTGAGCAGCATCACTCCGTAGAGCATCTCGAAGCAAGTCTCAAGCTCAGAGTGCTCATCAGCATCACCCTGCTTGGCGCGCAACTCCACAATGAGTGGCAGCACCTTATAGTAGGCAGCATGGTAGTAGGGATACTTCTGCGAATCCATAAGTCTCCGGTGCAGATCGGTAAGATTGATTATCACGTTACGGCAAATCTGCATATGGCCCTTTGCCGTCACGCCCTCGCTGCGCATCATCTCGATGATGTCGGCATACCACTGGCGCAACTCTTGCTGCTGCTCGGCTGTCAGATTGTCGAAACGCGACAGATAGTTATCGTAAAGTTTGTCGATATCCAAGCCGAAGGCCCTGACGAGGTCCTCCACCTGCCACATATAAATAAGGTATTCGGCTATATTCTCTGCCCTGAGTTTTTTTGCGACAAACATATCTCCTCTCTCCTTACTCTCTTAATACCAATGCAGGCCGGTGATGGTGAAAACAAATCCCGCAATGGCGGCGGCAATCACTATGGATCCGATGGTAATATTAAGACAGCGGATGTATTTGTCGCTGAAAGCATTGCGAATCTTATTGATAACAAAAGAGAGGAAGAACCACCACAGCATGGCACCCACAATGATGGCCAGAAAGCCGAAGCCCATGTTGATAGGAAGGTCGGGGGTGATGAAGTCGAAGCGCGCAAACAGCACCAGGAACAGCAGGATGATAAGCGGATTGGAGAAGGTAAGAAGGAAGGCGGTGAGGAAGTTGTTGAGGAATGTCTTGTCCTGCGAAACCCTCACGTCATGCTTCTTGGGGCGGCTCAGCAGCATAAAGAGTCCAAACACCAGCAGCATGGCGCTACCCGCCAGCTGCATTATCAGTTTGTTGCTCTCATTCTTCACAAACTCAGTCACGAAGCTCATGCCTAATCCCGACACCAGCGCATAGATTATGTCGCTCAGCGCGGCACCCATGCCCGTGATTATGCCGAAACGGAAGCCCTTCTTCAGCACACGCTGGATACATAGCACACCAACCGGTCCGCACGGCGCGGAACATATCACGCCGATAAACAAACCTTTAATAATTACTAAAACGAGTGCTATTAAATCCATAACAAGGTGCAAATTTGCCACTTTTTTTTGGAATAAGCCCCCCGCAAGGGCCACAAATGTAATATTCGCTCCCTCTGCCAACACAAAAAGCAAAAGTTTGCGCCATTTTGCCGACAGAAAACACTACCTTTGCACGCCGAATAAAAAAACTCTCTCATGTCAGCACTATACACTATCATCTTGCTTATCATCTCCAACACTTTCATGACCCTTGCCTGGTACGGCCACCTCAAACTGCAGCAGACCGGCCGCATAAGCCACTGGCCGCTGATAGGCGTAATCCTGTTTTCGTGGTTCATCGCCCTGGCCGAATATATGTGCCAGGTGCCTGCCAACCGCATAGGATTCCGCGAAAACGGAGGCCCCTTTTCGCTAATGCAGCTGAAGGTGATTCAGGAGGCCCTCTCGCTCATAGTGTTTACAGTGATAGCTACATTCATGTTTCGCGGCGAGCAGCTGCAGTGGAACCACGTGGTGGCATTCTTCTGCATAATGCTGGCCGTTTTCTTCGCCTTCCTGAAATAGGCGCAATTGGCGCCCAACGCCCCTTTTTTTGCAGAAAAAAACACATCCTTAGTCACAAAAAGGTTGTTTTTCTAAAAAAAATTTGGTCGTTTCAGGAAAAAAGCGTTTCTTTGCACCGAATTTACAACCCATATCTTACTAACAACACTAAAAAACTATTGCCTATCGGATTGACATTACTCTAAATTTTCATTTTACAAAGTAATGATTAAATTCCAAGCCCTGACTGACGACGAACTGGTCAGTCTTTATGCAGAAGGCAATAACACGGCTTTTGACGTCCTGCTGAGCAGGTATCAGTCAAAGCTTTATTCTTATATCTTTTATATTGTACACGACGAGGAAGTGGCCAACGATCTCTTTCAAGACACTTTCCTCAAGGTCATCATGCGCATACAAGACGGCAGCTACACCGGCTACGGAAAATTCCAGGCATGGCTTACGCGCATTGCCCACAACCTGGTGATGGACTATTTCCGCGACAAGGAGCAAGCCCTCACCATCTCCAACGACGAGGCCGACTATGACCTGCTCAACAATGCACGCCTGGCCGAGCACACCACTGAGGACCAGATGCTCGTGAGCCAGTCGCTCAAGGACGCCAAAGCCATTATGGACCTCCTGCCCGAGCCGCAGAGCGAGGTTGTCAAGATGCGATTCTACGACAATATGTCCTTCAAGGAGATAGCCGAGAAACTCAACATCAGCATCAATACAGCCCTTGGGCGCATGCGCTATGCCGTCATCAATATGCGCAACATTGCCCAGGAGAAAAACATCGCTCTCTACGCAGAATAAAAAAATATTTTATGCTCCGCATAATATAGTGGCATTTCTTGCGTTATAGTAATGTACCCTATAACACAAAATGCCTATGAATGAAACTTTACGCTCAGAAATCTGCCCCCGTCCGGAAACCCTTGCCTTACTAAGATTTGCTGCCCGAGTAATGCAGCGCAGTGACAACCACAACGACATCTGCAGAGCCTAAGAGCCTGCTTCCCGACGAACAAAGCAGACACAAAGAAAAACGGCCCTGAAAGCTTCACGCCTTCAGGGCCGCATTGTCTTTCATTGCGCGTCTGCCAGCGGGCTAGAGCAATGCCTGAATCTTCTCCTCCACAACGGCGGGAGTAACGGCGCCGACAACCTTGTCGACCACCTGGCCGTCCTTCAGGAAAAAGATGGCGGGAATGTTGCGTATGCCAAACTTGGCCGTCAGATCATCGTTCTCGTCCACATTGCAGGAGCCGATAATCACCTTGCCGTCGTACTTCTTGGCAAATTCCTCAATCACGGGGGCCATCTTGCGGCAGGGACCACACCACTCAGCGGAGAAATCCACCACCATAGGCTTACCCTGGGCCACGAAGGCGTCGTAGTTCTGATCGGTAATGTTGAAATCCATAGTCTTTTCGTTTTAAATGTTGTTGGTATTGCGGCGACAAAATTACGCATTTGTTTTCAAACAGCCGCCCTGCCCCGCCTATTATTTGAGGTCGGAGTATTTACGTTTTCTCTTGACATAGTATGCCCACAGCAGGCAGCGCGGCCGCTGCTCGGCGATGCGGGTGACCGTGGCGGCCTCCATATTCTGTCGGCGCTGACTGTCAAACTCATGCCTGATGTGGGAATATTCAAACCGGGCCCTCACCACTGCCAGGGCCTCCTTGCGTCTGCCGCCAAGCAGCATCTGCAGGGCTGCCAGGTAGTCAAGGAAATAGCGCGCGGCGAGCACCGAGGTGCGACGGCCGTCAGGCAGATTCTTATAGAGCATCAGCAGATTGTTGCGGAAATTGAGGAATGTCTTGCGGGGGTTGCTCTTGTCAAGAGTGGCGCCGCCCAAGTGATAGACCACGCTATCGGGCACGCACCACACGCCGTAGCCGCGACTCTTGAGGCGCCAACACAGGTCTATCTCCTCCTGATGGGCAAAGAAGCGGGCGTCAAGGCCTCCCACCTTATTATATACGCGCGTGCGCACGAGGAGAGCGGCTCCTGTGGCCCAGAACACCGGCACGGGGGCGCCGTCATACTGGCCCTCGTCCTTCTCCACGTCGCTCATCACTCGGCCGCGGCAGTAGGGATAGCCCAGCGAATCGAGAAACCCGCCGCAAGCGCCGGCATACTCAAACATCTCCTTATGATTGTAGTTGCGCAGTTTGGGCTGACAGGCGGCCGCCTCGGGATGGGCCTCCATAAACTCCAGCAGGGGCGTCAGCCATCCGGGCGTGACCTCCACATCACTGTTGAGCAGCAGGGTGTAGGGAGTCTCCACCTGTGCCAGGGCCTTATTGTAGCCCTCGGCAAAACCATAGTTGCGGTCGAAGGCCATTATCTCCACCGAGGGAAACTCCTCGCGCAGCATCTCGAGCGAATTGTCGGTGCTGCCATTGTCGGCCACTATCACGGCGGCCTCGGGCGAGTGCTCCACCACCGAGGGGAGGAAGCGGCGCATCATCTCGGCGCCGTTCCAGTTAAGGATTATGACTGAAATCTGTTTCACACTCATTGATTGTAAATTGAAAACGCAAAGTTAGGAAAAAATCCTCATTTCCAATTCCTAATTCCTAATTTCTCATTCCTAATTCCTAATTTCCCTCCACCGTTTCCCCAATCAGGGCGCTCCCGTCGGCATTGAAGCCCGTGAGGCGGTAGCCGACCACGGCATTGTCGGGCTGCGGAGCCGCCGCGGCGGGTACCTCCACGTGGATATAGTTGTCGGTAAAGCCCTTGGCAGCCAAGCCCTGATGGCTGTGCTCGGTCAGCACTGGACGCACCTGGCCGATGTGGCGGGCATAAAAGTCCTTGCGCTTCTGCTCAGAGAGAGCTATGAGCCGTTGACTGCGCTCGTGCTTGACGGCCTCGTCCACCTGATGGGGAATACGCAATGCCGCCGTGCCCGGGCGCTCGGAATAGCTGAAGACATGAAACTGCGACACATCGATGCTCCGGGCAAAGGCATAGCTCTCCTCAAAGAGAGCGTCGGTCTCGCCGCGGGTGCCCACAATTATGTCGACGCCTATAAAGCAGTCGGGCATCACCTTCTTAATATATTCCACGCGCGAGGCAAAGAGGCCGGTGTCATAGCGGCGGTGCATCAGCCGCAGCACCTCGTCGCTGCCGCTCTGCAGGGGGATGTGGAAATGGGGCATAAAGTGGCTGCTCCGGGCGCAGTAGTCGATTATCTGCTCCGTCAGCAGATTGGGCTCAATCGACGAGATGCGATAGCGCTCGATACCCTCCACCCGGTCCAGCGCCTTGACGAGATCGAAAAAAGTCTCACCGGTGCTCTTGCCGAAATCGCCGATATTCACTCCAGTGATGACAATCTCCCGGCCACCCCTCCTGGCGGCATCCTCTGCCTGGCTGACTATGCTGGCAATGCTGCCGTTGCGGCTGCGGCCTCGGGCCAGGGGTATGGCGCAGTAGGTGCAGAAATAGTCGCAGCCGTCCTGCACCTTGAGGAAGAAGCGCGTGCGCTCGCCGCTGGAGCAGGAGGGCATGAAGGTGCGTATGTCCTTGCGGTCCACCTCCTCGTAGCGGTGAAGCCTTGCGCCGTCAACGCGCTGACCGAAGGCTTCTATTATCATCTCAGCCGCCCGAGCCTTGTGCTCCATGCTGATCACGAGGTCCACGCCCGTCATCTCGGCTATCTGTCGCGCCGCCAGCTGGGCATAGCAGCCCATCACCACCATCATGGCACCGGGATGCTCGCGCAGGGCGCGGTTGATGGCCTGGCGGCACTTATGGTTGCTGGTCTCGGTCACGGTGCACGTGTTCACCACGCAGATGTCGGCCTTCTCTCCCCTGCCCACACGCCTCACGCCGGCGACCTCCAGCCGGTCAGCCAGCGAGGAAGTCTCCGCAAAATTGAGCTTGCAGCCCAGGGTAATGTATAAAGCCTTAGTATCCTGCATCATAAAAAGACCGTCATAACGGCTAATTTGAAACGCAAAGTTAGCATTTTTTTGTAATCTGGCAAAATGGCCGAAAAAAAATTTCTCGATTTTATTGCTGAATGTCAACGAGTTACAAAAAAGTTACATTTTTTAGCATAAAAAAAAGCATGATTTTGTTTGTACTTTCAAAAAAGTGCGTACCTTTGCACTCGGTTTTAATAAAACAATATTGTTTAACTCTAACTAAGACAAGAAAATGAAGAAGCTTTTATTCGCTTTCGTTGCTCTCGCAGCTATGTCTTTCGCTTCTTGCGGCAACGCACAGAAGGGTCAGGCTACCGACTCTGTTCAGGACAGCACCGTTGACACCACCGCTGTTGACACCGTAGCTGCTGACACTGTAGCTGCTGACACTGTTCAGGCTTAATCTTAGCGAATTAACTAAGAGAGATTGAAACCTGCGGATTTATCCACAGGTTTTTTTATTTTTTCTATCGCAGGGCAGTCTGCATCCATAGCATAAGGCACCCTTCTCCATCGCGAGCGGACCAGAAGAAACACCGTACGCACGACCCGGAAATGCGTGAAGAAAGTACTGAAAAGCGTAAAGAAAGTACTGAAATTCACGAAAAGAAATCCGAAGTCCGTGCGTGCGGCGTTTTTTGCTGTCAATAAGCAAGTTAAAGCCGCTGGCGCTGAATTTTTCTGCGAGAAGATTAAAAGTGAATCGCGATTAACTGGAAATTTAATCGCGATTTAATTTCCGTTAAATCGCGATTAAATTTCAATTTCCGCGCGACTAATTTCAGGCTTCGCGCAACGAAAGTCAAGATCTACGCGAAAAAAGTCAGGCTCCGCGGAAAGAAATCCACTCTGGTCATAGAAAAATCTGCCTTCCTCGGAGAGGAATTTCATTTGTTCGGACGAAGGATAACTGCGCCCACAGATAATTATTTTGCCAGCGCTGAGAGGATGCGGCCCTGCGCCCGTTGCTGAAACGGATTGGCGATTTATGCCTGTAAAAAGGGTAATAAAAAGAGCCTGCTCGCCTTTGAAAAATGAGGGATTTTTCTTAACTTCGCAGCATAGAATAACAGATGCTTTATGGAAGATTTCGTTCACCTACACGTACACACGTACTACTCTATTCTCGACGGCATGTCGCCTATTCCCAAGCTAGTCAGCAAGGCGGTCAACAACGGCATGAGGGGCATGGCCATCACCGACCACGGCAATATGTTTGGCGTCAAGGAGCTCTTCGACTGCTGCGCCAAACTCAACAAGGACCGCAAGAAGGAGGGCCTGGAACCCTTCAAGCCCATCTGCGGCTGCGAGATGTATGTGGCCCACCGCAACAAGGAGGACATGGACCACATGCAGGGCGACCGCGGCGGCTACCACCTCATCGTGCTGGCCAAGAATGAGACGGGCTACCACAACCTGGTGAAGCTGGTGTCGCGCTCATGGGTGGACGGATTCTACAGCAAGCCGCGCACCGACCGCCGCGACCTGCAGCAGTTTCACGAGGGCCTGATAGTCTGCTCGGCGTGCATTGCCGGCGAGGTGCCCAGCAAGATACTGGAGCAGGACATCGAGGGCGCACGAGAGGCCATCGAGTGGTACCACGGCATCTGGGGCGACGACTACTATCTTGAGCTGCAGCGCCACGAGGTGAAGAACCCCACCCAGCGCGCCAACCGCGAGACATTCCCCCTGCAGCAGAATGCCAACAAGGTGCTGCTGGAGCTGGCTAAGGAGTACGGCATCAAGGTAGTCTGCACCAACGACTGCCACTTCGTGGACGAGGATGACGCCGAGGCCCACGACCACCTGCTCTGCCTCTCCACGGGCAAGGACCTCGACGACCCAACCCGAATGCTCTACTCCAAGCAGGAGTGGTTTAAGACCCGCGAGGAGATGAACGCCATCTTCAGCGACCTGCCCGAGGCCCTTGCCAACACTTGCGAGATACTGGACAAGGTGGAGCTCTACAGCATTGAGAGCAACCCCATCATGCCCAACTTCCCCATTCCCGAGGAGTTCGGCACCGAGGAGCAGTGGCGCGCCAAATTCAGCGAGGAGGAGAGACGCCGCGAGTTCACCACCGACGAAAACGGCGAGAACCCCCTGCCGGCCGAGGAAGCCGAGGCTAAGGTGAAGAAGATGGGAGGCGTCGACAAGCTCTACCGCATCAAGTTTGAGGCCGACTATCTGGGCAAACTGGCCTACGACGGCGCCAAGCGCATTTACGGTGACCCCGTGCCCAAGGAGGTGGAAGAGCATATCCGCTTCGAGCTGCACGTGATGAAGACCATGGGATTCCCCGGCTACTTCCTTATCGTTCAGGATTTTATCAACTCCGCCCGCAACGAGCTTGGCGTATGGGTGGGGCCCGGCCGTGGCTCCGCCGCCGGCAGCGTGGTGGCATACTGCCTGGGCATCACCAGGCTCGACCCCCTGAAATACAACCTTCTGTTTGAGCGCTTCCTCAACCCCGACCGCATATCGCTGCCGGATATCGACACCGACTTCGACGACGACGGCCGAGGCAAGGTGCTGCAGTGGGTGATGGACAAATACGGTGCCGAAAACTGCGCCCACATCATCACCTACGCCACCATGGCAACCAAAAACTCGCTCAGAGACGTGGCCCGCGTGGAGAAGCTGCCCCTGGATATCAGCAACGCCCTCTGCAAGGCCATTCCCGACCGACTCAACTATAAGGGCAAGGAACTGAAGATGAACCTCGAGAACGCCATCAAGTGTACGCCCGAACTGCAAAATGCCGAGGCCAGCAGCGACCCGCGCGAAAGCAACACCATCAAGTACGCCCGTAAGCTGGAAGGCACCGTCCGCGGCACAGGCATCCACGCCTGCGGATTCATCATCTGCCGCGATCCCATCAGCGACCACGTGCCCATATCCACAGCCGACGACCCCGACTTCCCAGGTGTGAAGACCACTGTCACACAGTATGACGGCCATGTCATAGAGTCCACCGGACTCATCAAGATGGACTTCCTGGGCCTCAAGACTCTCTCCGAGCAGAAGGAGGCCGTCAAGATCATCAAGCGCACCCACGGCGTCGACATCGACCTCGACAATATCCCGCTGGACGACGAGCTGACCTACAAGCTTTATCAGGAGGGCCGCACCATCGGAACATTCCAGTTTGAGTCGCCGGGCATGCAGAAATACCTGCGCGAGCTCCACCCCACGGTGTTTGAGGACCTCATAGCCATGAACGCCCTCTACCGCCCTGGGCCTATGGACAAGATTCCCTCATTCATCAGGCGCAAACACGGCGTGGAGAAGATAGAATACGACATCCCCGTGATGGAGCAATACCTTAAGGAAACCTACGGCATCACCGTCTACCAGGAGCAGGTGATGCTGCTCAGCCGACTGCTGGCAGACTTCACCCGAGGCCAGAGCGACTCGCTGCGCAAGGCCATGGGCAAGAAGC
>CADAZW010000013.1:46141-47638 GCA_902792555.1 uncultured Bacteroidales bacterium
GAAAAAAGGCCACGACCCCAAGGTGCTCGAGAAGATATGGGGCGACTGGGAGAGCTTCGCATCCTACGCCTTCAATAAGTCGCACGCCGCCTGCTACTCGTGGGTAGCATACCAGACCGCCTACCTCAAGGCACACTACCCCGCCGAGTTTATGGCAGCCATCATGACGCGCCGACGCAACGATATCAAGGAAATCACCAAACTGATGGACGAATGCCGGCTGATGGGCATCACCACCATGGGCCCCGACGTCAACGAGAGCTTCTCAGAATTCGGCGTCAACAAGCACGGCGAGATACGCTTCGGCCTCGCAGCCGTCAAGAATATGGGCGAGGTGGCTGCAGAGGACATCATCAGCGAGCGCGAGAAGAACGGTCCATACAAGGACATCTACGACTTTGCCGAGCGCATCAACTATGCCAGCGTCAACCGCCGATGCCTTGAGGCCCTCGTCTATAGCGGAGCCCTCGACAGCTTCGGCCTCAAGCGTCAGCAGTATTTCCTGGCCAATAACAAGGGCGACATATTCCTTGACGCACTCATTAAATACGGCAACACATGCCAAAACGACAAGATGCAGGCCCAGGCCTCGCTCTTCGGCGATATGGAGGAGTTTAGCATCACCAAACCCGACGCACCGGTATATATGGGCAACGCCCTCGACCTGGACATCCTCAACACCGAACGCAGCTACATCGGCATCTACCTGTCGGCACACCCCCTCGACAAATACAAACTTTTCATGCGCAAATTCTGCACCGCCCACCCCGCCGAACTGAGCTCCGACAACAGAAGCATTCTCTTTGGCAAGGGTTCAGAGTGGACCTGCGGCGGCATCGTCACCTCAGTTGACGAGCGCATCAGCCAGAAGGGCAACGCCTACGGCCGAGTCAAGATTGAGGACTTCACCAACGAGGGCGAGATAATGATTTTCAACAACTGGCACGGCGTCAGAAACTCCTTCGTCAAGGACGCCGTAATCTTTATGAAAATCAAGCTGGAGGAACACCCCTACATCCCCAACCGCATAGACATGAAGTTCGTGTCGATCGGCTCAATGGAGGATATGCAGAGGGAGATGATGAAACGCCTAACTATCACCGTGCCGATAGAAATCTTCGACGAGAGCTTCAACAAGATCCTCGCCAAATATATCAAGGGCAACAAGGGTTACACCACCCTCAGGATCAGAGCCATCGACACCAGCACCAACACTCCACTGACCCTCGTCAACAAGAACGACATCACCGTATCCTACGACATGGTAGAGGCCCTCGAGCAATTCGAAGGCGTACGCATCGAGTTTGAGTAGGGGAAAAAGAAAATAGAGAACGACAGAAAAAATCGGGAGGCGCAATTGCTTGCGCCTCCCGAAATCGTATGGGAGTGTCCCTTCCTCCCCTTTAGGGGGATAAGAGGGGGTCTCGCTTTTTTAGAACTTCACAGCCTTGCCGTCAACAACGTAGATCTGACCCTTTGCAGGAGCAGCTACCTTCT
>CADAZW010000014.1 GCA_902792555.1 uncultured Bacteroidales bacterium
TCCACGGGATTAGTTTATTTTTCCACGGGATTAAAACTTTTTTGAACGGGATTAGATTAAACTTAGGCAATGATCACGCAAAAGACTCGGAATAAAAGTCTCATGTCTATTCTAATCAACGCTGCTAAGCAATAAACATACAACTAATGCAGTCAGAATTGGCTGCATTATGAGTAATCTGTGCCAACATTTATATCATTGCTAAAATTTATATACAAAGATATAAATTGTAAGCTATGCTGCATACGACATAAATGTATATAATAGTTCCTATATGCCGTTCTATGAAAGTCCGGTCGTATGCGCTGTTGTCATGCACTGCAATGACAAGGTCGTGAATTTCTTTCTTTGCTTCCTCTGCCGGCAATGATGTTATGGCAGTCAGTTCTTCGTCAGTGAAGTCGTACATCCCTAATAGTTTTCGAGGGAATCTTCGGAATCTCCCCATAAGTCTTATGACAGCCTGCTCTTTCAGCTCTTGGTCGTCGAAGACAAACGCAATGTGCAGCTTTTCAATGCTGTATCGCTTTATCCATTGGTTAATGCGCCCTCTAAATCTTTTCAGTTTTCGTAGGAAGTTGTTCATTGCTGGTCGTAATTTGTTGTTTGGAAATATTAGGACGCAGCTGATAGACGTTGGTCTGCTTGGTTTCCATCAGCTGTGAGTAGATGTGGTTGGCAGCGTGGCGCGAGGGCCGCGAGGTGAGCATCAGCTTGGCGGTGGGGTAGAGGTGGTGGGCTTCGCTGATGGCGGTCTCCACCATCTGGCGGCCGAGCCCCTGCCCTTGGTGGCTATGGGCAATGACCACGTCCTCCAGCCAGACGGTGAGGCCGCAGGGATGGAGGGTGGCGCAGAGGGTGAACATGCCGATGGCCTCATCACCCTCGCGTATTATATAAAGGTGGGTGTGGCTGTCGCTGACTATCTGGCTCAGCTGCCCGATGGTGAGGGGTTGAGCGGTGGCGCTGAGCTCGGGCAGCAGCCTATTGACGGCGGCAAGGGCCTCGGTGGTGGCGGTGGTCTGTTCGGTTATCTGCATGGTGTGGCTATATTGCATGGTGCAAAGTTAGTGAAAAAGATGCATATGTCTGCCATTTTGGCAGACTGTGTTTTTGGTACGCCGATTGAAATTGGGTAGGCAGAAGGGTTACAAGATAAATTGATAACAAATTAAAAAAGAGATACTATGAACTTAGACAAATTTACAATCAAAGCAAGCGAGGCCCTGCAGAAGGCTGTGCGCAAGGCGCAGCAGATGGGCCAGCAGGCCGTGGAGCCTGAGCACCTCTACTGGGGCATCCAGGAGGAGGGCGACAATGTGCTGGGCTTTGTCTATGGCAAGCTCGGCGTGAATGGCGACGGTCTGCGCCGTGCCGTGGAGGCACAGATCAGCTCGCTGCCCAAGGTCAGCGGCGGCGAGCCTTACCTGAGCCGCGACACCCAGAAGGTGGTGGAGCAGGCTGAGACTCTGGCCCAGAAGATGGGCGATGAGTTTGTGGGCATCGAGGTGCTGCTGCTGGCTGTCATTGACACCGGCTGCACCATGAGCCGTCTGATGAAGGATGCCGGCATTACCCGTGACGGCCTGCTGAAGGCCGTGCAGGAACTCCGTGGCGGCGAGAGCGTCAAGTCGGCCAGTGCCGAGGAGAACTACCAGTCGCTGGAGAAGTATGCCCGCGACCTTGTGAAGGCTGCCCGCGAGGGTAAGCTGGACCCCGTCATCGGCCGTGACGACGAGATTCGCCGCGTGCTACAGATACTGAGCCGCCGCACCAAGAACAACCCCATCCTGCTGGGTGAGCCGGGCACCGGCAAGACAGCCATCGTGGAGGGCCTGGCCGAGCGTATCATGAAGGGCGATGTGCCCGAGAACCTTAAGAACAAACGACTGTTGTCGCTTGACATGGGTGCGCTGCTGGCCGGTGCCAAGTATAAGGGCGAGTTTGAGGAGAGGCTCAAGAGCGTTGTGAAGGAGGTGGAGCGCAGCAATGGCGAGATAATCCTCTTTATTGACGAGATTCACACCCTGGTGGGTGCCGGTGGCGGTCAGGGTGCCATGGATGCTGCCAACATACTGAAGCCGGCCCTCAGCCGAGGCGAGCTGCGCAGCATCGGTGCCACCACCCTCGATGAGTATCAGAAATACTTTGAGAAGGACAAGGCCCTGGAGCGCCGATTCCAAATGGTGATGGTTGACGAGCCGTCGGCAGAGGACAGCATATCCATCCTCCGCGGACTGAAGGAGCGCTACGAGAACCACCACAAGGTAAGGATTCAGGACGATGCTGTGATAGCCGCTGTCACGCTGAGTGAGCGCTATATCACCAACCGCTTCCTGCCCGACAAGGCCATCGACCTGATGGACGAGGCTGCCGCCATGCTCCGCATAGAGCGCGACTCGATGCCGCAGGAGCTGGACGAGGTGAAGCGCCGTCTGGGCCAGCTGGAGATTGAGCGCGAGGCCATCAAGCGCGAGAATGATGAGGCCAAGCTGCGTCAGCTCTCCGCAGAGATAAGCAACCTGCAGGAGCAGGCCAGCTCGATGCAGGCTAAGTGGCAGCATGAGAAGGACCTGGTGAACAAGATACAGCAGAACAAGCAGCAGATAGAGACCCTGCGCTTTGAGGCCGAGCGCGCCGAGCGCGAGGGCAACTATGCCCAGGTGGCTGAGATACGTTATGGCAAGCTCAAGGCCCTGGAGGACGAGATACGCAGCGTGCAGGCTGAGCTGGCTACCGCCCAGGGCGGCCAGGCAATGATCAAGGAGGAAGTGACTGCCGACGACATTGCCGAGGTGGTGAGCCGCTGGACCGGAGTGCCCGTGCAGCGCATGCTGCAGAGCGAGCGTGAGAAACTGCTTCATATGGAGGAGGAGCTCCATCGCCGCATCATCGGTCAGGACGAGGCGATCAGTGCCGTCAGCGATGCCGTAAGGCGCAGCCGTGCCGGAGTGCAAGACCCCAAGCGACCGATAGGCTCGTTTATCTTTATGGGTACTACAGGCGTTGGCAAGACCGAGCTGGCCAAGGCGCTGGCCGACTACCTCTTTAACGACGAGACCATGATGACGCGTATTGATATGAGCGAGTATCAGGAGAAATTCAGCGTGAGCCGTCTGATAGGTGCCCCTCCGGGTTATGTAGGATATGATGAGGGCGGTCAGCTGACCGAGGCTGTAAGGCGCAAGCCCTATAGCGTGGTGCTCTTTGATGAGATAGAGAAGGCCCATCCTGACGTGTTTAACATTCTGCTGCAGGTGCTCGACGATGGCCGCCTTACCGACAACAAGGGAAGGACTGTGAACTTCAAGAATACCATTATCATCATGACCAGCAACCTGGGCAGCCACTACATCCAGGAGCGTATGGCCGAGATGGATGGTAAGAGCAGCAGCGAACGCGACAGCATAATGGAGCAGACGCGCCAGAAGGTGCTGGAGATGCTCAAACAGCAAATCAGGCCGGAGTTTATCAATCGTATTGACGACATAATACTCTTCCAGCCTCTCACCCGCGAGCAGGCCGACGAGATTGTGCGCCTGCAAGTGGCAGCTGTCAACAGCAACCTCAAGGAGAATGGTATAGAACTCCGTGTGAGCGATGCTGCAGTGCATGCCCTTGGCGAGCTGGGCTTCGACCCCGAGTTTGGTGCACGCCCCATCAAGAGGGCTATCCAGCGCTATTTGCTTAATGACCTCAGCAAGGCCATCTTGGCCGACTCGGCGCTCGACAAGACCAAGCCTATCTTGGCTGATCTGCAAGGCGGCAAGATAGTGTTCAGCAATGAGTAAAGCTTTTGAAAGACTATATTTGATTAGGGCCTTTCCGTGATAAAAAACGGAAGGGTCCTCTTCTTTTTTGTATGAGTTTGGATGACAAGGAACAGTTTTTTCAGTGAGAAAGTTGGTCGTTTCGTGAAAATGTGCTAATTTTGCCGCGCTTTTTAGGCTACATATACGTGTGATGGCAGATTAAGCTAGAGAAAAAACTTAATTTAGAGTAACACAAAAACTTTAAGAAATGAAGACATTTGAACTTAAGGGCACTGCCCGTGTTGCTGGCGGCAAGAGGGCTGCCAAGATTCTTCGTGCCACTGGCGCAATTCCCTGCAATCTCTACGGCGTGGAGAAGGATGCAGACGGCAAGGCTGTGGCTACCAGTTTCAGCGTAACCTTTGAGGCTGTACGCAAGCTCATCTACACTCCCGAGATTTTCGTGGTTAACCTCGACATCGACGGCAAGGTATGCAAGGCCGTGATGAGGGAACTGCAGTTCCATCCCGTGAAGGACAACGTCCTGCACATCGATTTCTACCAGATTACCGACGACAAGCCTATCGTGATGGCTGTGCCCGTTACTTATAGCGGTCACGCTGTCGGTGTACGCGAAGGTGGTGCTTTCCGCTCGCTTATCCGCAACCTTAAGGTAAAGGCTACTTATGACAAGATTCCCGAGCGCCTCGACATCGATATCACAGAGCTTGGCATCGGCAAGTCCATCATCGTTGGCGACCTCGACTTTGAGGGCCTTGAGATTGTAACTCCCAAGCAGGCACTGGTTTGCACAGTCAAGGCTACCCGCAACTCCAAGTCTGCTGACGAGGAGGAAGGAGAGGCTACTGAGGCATAAGATTCCCCCCACCGGACAAGGATTAGGATCATGCTAGGCTTTCTGAAGAAGCTGTTTTCCTGTCCCTGCCACACGGAGGAAACTTCAAATCCCCAAGAGATGAACTATCTGGTTGTTGGGCTCGGTAATATAGGCAACGAGTATTCGGGCACACGCCACAATATTGGATTTATGGTATTGGATGCCCTTGCCGGGGCATCCAATATTGCTTTTGAGGATAAGCGTTACGGTTTCGTGGCAGAGATGAGGCTGAGGGGACACAGGGTGACTCTCCTCAAGCCTTCCACATATATGAACCTCAGCGGCAATGCTGTGCGCTACTGGGTGAAGCAGAAGAAGATAGAGCCCGAGCGCCTGCTGATAGTCAGCGATGACATTGCCCTGCCTTTTGGCACGCTGCGGATGAAGCCCTCCGGCAGCGAGGGAGGCCACAATGGTCTGAAGAGTATCACCCAGTGTCTGGGCTCCAACCAGTATGCTCGCCTGCGTTTTGGCATAGGCAATGAGTTTGCCAGGGGCCATCAAGTGGACTTCGTCCTCAGCAAGTTTACCGACGAGGAGAGTGCTGCCATGGCCGAGCGTCTGCAGCAGGCAGGCGAGGCCGTGAAGGCTTTTGTGCTCAGTGGCGTGCAGTTTGCCATGAACAATTATAACAACAAATAACTCTTCAATCCTTCAATTTTTTAATTCTTTAATTTTTTAATTTTTCATAGTGGAGGCCAGAATAGATAAATGGTTGTGGGCAGCCCGTATATTTAAGACGCGAACCATTGCTGCCGACGCCTGCAAGAATGGACGTGTCACCAAGGGTGGCGCACGCCTTAAGGCTTCCCACATGGTGAAGGAGGGCGATGTGATAGATGTGCGCAAGCCGCCCATCACTTATTCTTTTCGCATTCTGAGAGCTATTGAGAAAAGGGTAGGGGCAAAGATGCTACCGGAGATTCTGGAGAATGTAACAGCGCCCGAGCAGTATGAACTGCTGGAAATGAGCCGTGTGAGCGGATTTATCGACAGAGCACGAGGCACTGGACGTCCTACCAAGAAGGACCGCCGCGCCCTTGACGACTTCAATACTCCAATATTTTTGGATACAGACTTCGATTTTGACGAAGATTAGCCGGAGATTATTGAGATTTCCGGCTTTTTTGTTATTTTTGCAAACGGATAAGAAGACAAACCTTTGAGGATAGAAGGCTTAACACTATTATACTTTATCGCTTGCAACAACTTAAATTTCTAATTGCCGCTTCGCTCTCAGACTCTCTTTTGTCAGCCCGCGCCGCTGGCGCGACCACAGACAGAGTCTTTGCGATGCCTTCGGCATTCCTAATTTCTAATTCCTAATTTTTAATTCCTAACTTAAAAGCGTATGGTTGCCAATTACATAGAACAGATAGAGATTGAGAGCCTGTGGAACGGGCGCCGCCACATATGCTGGCAGTTAAATCCCGATGTCAACATCCTTAGTGGTGTCAATGGCATGGGCAAGACCACAATTCTCAACCGTGTGGTCAGTGAGCTTGAGGCCCTCAACGATGCCGTGCCAAGCACCTCCCTTAGGGAGCCCCGTACGTCAAATGTGCATATCACTCTCGCTCCGCAGGATGCCACCGAGGTGAGGTTTGACGTGGTACGCAGTTTTGACAACACGATGATTCCCACCTCGCTGGCGGCCAAGATAACTGACGGCATAATCCGCTCCGAACTCGACTGGCATCTTTATGAGCTGCAGCGCCGCTATCTGGATTATCAGGTCAATGTGGGCAACCGCATGATACAGATTCTCACTGCCGGCGGAGCCAACGCGCAGCAGGAAGCCATGCAGGTCAGCAGTGCCAAGACGGAGTTCCACGATATCATCGACTCTCTCTTCAGCGAGACTCTCAAGACCATCGACCGCAGCAGCAATGAGTTGGCCTTCATGCAGTTTGGTGAGCGCCTGTCGCCCTACCGCCTTTCCTCGGGCGAGAAGCAGATGCTTATCATCCTGCTTACCGTGCTTCTGCAGAACCAGCAGCCCTATATCTTGCTGATGGATGAGCCCGAAGCCAGTCTCCACGTAGAGTGGCAGCAGCGCCTGGTAAGCATCATACGCAAGATGAATCCCAAGGTCCAGGTTATCCTCACCACCCACTCGCCAGCCCTCATCATGGACGGATGGCTTGACTCCGTGACCGAGGTAAGCGATATAGTAGTGGACCAATAGAAGAGTTGAAAATTGAAAAATTGAAAAATTTAAGAACTGAAGAATTGTATTTTCTTTTTTTCTACTTTTCCGTTTTTCAGTTTTTCCATTCTTAAAATTCTGTTTTTAGAAAAAGCAATGTCTCATCGTCTCAACAAATACGTAACCAGCAATTATGTCAGTGCAATGCAGCGGCTGCGCGGCCACAGCAAGCGCCGTAAGGTGGTGGCATACGTTGAGAGCTATGACGACATTTTCTTCTGGCGCTCCCTGCTGAGTGAGCTTGAGACCGAGCAGATGTATTTTGAGGTGATGCTTCCCTCGCGTACCACCTTGCAGAAAGGTAAGAAGACAGCCTTGCTGGAGGGTCTTGCCAAGGGACTTGGGCGCGATATGATAGTATGCGTGGATGCTGACTATGACTATCTGCTGCAGGGTTGCACCCGTTCGTCGCAGGAGGTGTGCGGCAATCCATACGTATTCCACACCTATACTTACGCCATCGAGAACTATCAGTGCTATGCTCCATCGTTGCACGGCGTGTGCGTGATGGCCACCCTCAACGACGATCACTCGCTGATTGACTTCGAGTCTTTCATGGCTGAGTATTCGAGCATAATCCACCCTCTCTTTGTCTGGAACGTGTGGGCTTATCGCTACGGCCGTTTCAAGGAGTTTTCCATGGCCGATTTTGCCACCGTCGTCACCCCCGGCAGCATAGACATATTCAATCCCTCCACCGCTCTGGGCAGACTGCAGCATAAGGTCAACGTAACGATATCGCGACTGCAGCAGATATTTCCCGAGGGAAAGGAGACATACAAGCCTTTTATGGAAGAGCTGGCCGGGCTGGGCCTTACCCCTGAGACTACCTATCTGTATATGCGCGGTCATGATCTGGTAGACAAGGTGGTAGCCCCGCTGCTGGAGAATGTATGCAACATACTGCGCCGCCGCCGCCAGAAGGAGATAAATAAACTTGCCGTCCACTCCACCCAGCGACAGAACGAGCTGGCAGGCTATCAGCACTCCTCTGCCGAGCCTCTCGAGATGCTGCGCAAGCATTCCGACTATCGCCGCTGTGCACTGTACAAGCAGATACAGAGCGACATCGCGGAGCAGTGCCTCGCGTAAAAACGGCAATTCTACTTAACGTTATTGTACTGCACGCACGGGGAGTCCGACTCCGCGGGCTAGGTGTATCTGCGCGAAGTCTTCGTTCACGTCGTCGGGATACTCTCCGTCGGTGGGGTCATACCAATAATTGTGATAGCAGGCCGCGGCATTGGACTCAAGGCAATATCCCTGGAAGTCGGTAACGGAGGTGGAGGTCCAGTACTCCATAGGGTTGTATTTGTCGTAACGGAACTCAGCTTCCACTTTCTTTCCGCAATAGGGCAGGAAGATGCTGTGGCCGTTGGAGGCAACGATGCGGAGGCCTGGTGTGCCGCTGAGTGTTGCCTTTTCCTTGCGGATGCTGGAGTCATTGAGCTTCTCGAAGCGGGCCATGGTGGGCATGTACCACGAGCCGCCCCACTGCAAGCGTGCTATGTCGTAGGCAGGATGGAGGACAGCCTTGTCGTTCCACATATTCCACTTATAGCCCCACCATTCAGTACCGTCGTCAAAGGTACCCCAGAGGCAGGCGGTCTCATTCTCAGGCACGGCGCCGTAGAAACTGAGCTCCTTCGTGCCGCCCCAGCAGTAGTAGCTGCCTCTCTCCCATGGTGCCGAAGCTCCCACGTTGCAGCACGCCCACTTGCCGGCTGCGCCCATGTCGATAACGTGAGGATGCTGGGTGTCGGGGCAGTAGCCGTACATCACGGCCTCGTCGGGCTTGGGCTTGGGTACGCAGACTATGGGGCGGACGTTATTGCTGTAAAAAGGTTCGTCTCTTCTGCCCCTTAAATACGAATAGTCAACCTGGGCCTTTGCCGGGTCATACCACGTGGCTATGGAATAATATATGTATCCGCTGTATTCTTTCCAGTCTTCTATCCACTTGCCACCTTGATAATAGCCCCATTCTTTTTCGGTCTTGTATTGGGAGGTGTAATAGGATGTCATGTGATCGCTGTCTGCATGCATATACAGCACCCTGCCGTTGGTGCCTGTGATTTTCCTCACACTTTGTCCTCCCACTTCCGTCCATTCGTAGGGGAGGTCAAGCAATGCCCTGAACTGGTCATCGGTGGGCATGCACCATGTGTTTCCCCATGTCATGTATGCCACGTCATATTCGGTCTGCGAGATGTCGTCGCCGATGTTCTTTACGGCGGGGTATCCTGCCGCCTCATCGCGGTGGGGATAATTGTCCCAACGGCAGCTGTAACCGTAGGGATGAAGCACAGGGTCTCCCCATACGCATTGTTCGCCTTTTTCCCAGGGCAGCGAGCCGCCCATGTTGCAGCACGCCCACTTGCCGGCAGAGCCCATGTCGATAACATGTGGATGGAATCTGTCGGGGCAATAGCCCATGGCCACTGCGGCATCCTCGGTCTTGATTATGTTGATGGCGGCCACCACATCGACGATGTCTATGGTGCCGTCCCGGTTCACGTCGGCCGTGGCGATATACTTGGCGTCGCCGGCCATGCCACTGATTATTGCCGCAATATCTTTGGTGTCCAACGCTCTGTCTTTGTTGACATCGGCATTCATCCAATTTTGCGCTTTTGCTGACTGCATGGCAATCGCAAGGAAGGACAGGAATAGAATCTTTATAGTTTTCATGTTACTTAACGAGTATTTTTTTGCCGTTGATGATATAGATTTGAGGGGTGAGGGGTGAGTGTGAAGAGTGAGTGTGAGCCCTTCCCTGCAGGTCGTAAATCTTTGAATTTTGAGAGTTGAGATTTGAAATTTCTGTGCTGATTATGCCTTCGGGTTCTGTCACGGTGATATCGAAGGTCAGGGACTGGGCATCTTTGCCGACACTCTCTGCATTGGAGGAGCGCACGGATTGCACTTCACACTGGTAGGTGCCTGCCTGCTCGCAGGCTTTCACGGGGATACGGAGCAGTTCGCCGTCAGGCAGGGGGGTATTGTTGAGATTGTAGAAGACAAACAGATAGGTGTTGTCCTTAGTGCGTCTCCATTCCATGTCATGCCCTTCCATGGCGCTGCCCTTGCTAATGGATGCCACGCTTACCTCAAATCCCTGGGGCAAGGCCATGCTTAGCTGTAATGCCACGGCATTGTCTGCGGCCTCGTTGGCAAGGACTATTTCGATATTTGAACTTGCCTCTACGTCAATGGCTGATGTGCTTAGTTTTTGTGCTACTGATGCGACAGTGCACAGGGACATGATTAGCCCGAATAGATAGTATTTTTTCATAGTGTAGTGGTTTATAACAATTCTATCAGTTTGTCGACGTCCTCGGGGTTGGTGGCCCACGAGGTGGCGAAGCGTATGGTCACGCGGTCGCCGTGGGGTGGTTCCCACTGATCGTAGGTGAGATGTTTGCGGAATGCTTCTGCCTGGCTGAGGCTGACTTCCACAAACTGCTGGTTGGTGGGGGATAGGTAGGGCAGTTTGTACCCCTTGTCCTGCAGAGCCTTGCGCAGGCGCATGGCTTCTGTGATGGCATGGCGGCATCCTTGGTAATAGAGGGTGGCGGTCAGGGTGTCGCCCTCCAGCAGGGTGTCGAACTGCATGGCTGTTATCCATCCCTTGGCGATGAGGGCTCCGTGGCGCTTGATGTGGGTAAAGAAGCGTGAGTCGGGCTTGGGGCGCGGTATCACGGCTGCCTCTCCAAACATCGTGCCGCACTTAGTGCCGCCAATATAGAAGGCATCGCACAGGCGGGCAATATCTGCGAGAGTTATGTCTGTGGCTGCAAGGGCATAGCCGAGGCGTGCTCCGTCGAGGTAGAGGGGTATGTTGTGTTTGCGGCACACTGCGCTAAGCTGCTCCAGCTCGCTGAGCGAATAGAGGGTGCCGTACTCGGTGGGCTGAGTGATATATACCATGCCCGGGGGCACGATGTGCGGCCAGTTGGGGTCGCTGTAGTAGGTGGTGATGTAGTCGTCCACCTGCTCTGCGCTTATTTTGCCCTCTTTGGCGGGCAGAGGCAGCACCTTGTGCCCTGTGAACTCAACGGCTCCCGACTCATGGATGGCGATGTGGCCGCTCTCTGCGCACACCACTCCCTCAAAGGAGCGAAGCAGAAAGTTTATCATCACCATGTTGGTCTGTGTGCCGCCGCAGAGAAACTGTACCTCGGCATCGGGGCACTGGCAGAGGCGGCGCACTTTCTCGCGTGCCGACTGGCTGATGGCGTCGGTGCCGTAGCCGGAGAATTGGCGGTTCTGCATCTCTTGCATCCGCTGCAGTATGAGCGGATGGCAGATGTTCATGTAGTCGCTATCGAAGTGCATTTGCTTTTATTCTTTTTATAAAGGCGGTGAGGCGGTCAGCGTCTTTGTGGTCAATGATGTCGATGAGGCTCTTGAGTTCCTCGCGTATCTTGCTTACCTGGGGCAGGGTGTTGGGATTGAAGAGTATCTCGCGCAGCAGGGTCTCGTCTTCGTTGAGCACTCCCTTGGCAATGGCCATGTGGCGCTTGAAGGTGGTGCCCGGTGCGTCCTGCGGCTTCATGACAGCAGCGAAGACGAAGGTGCTGACGAAGGGAATGCTCAGCGAGTATGCCACTATCTCGTCGTGCTCCTCGAAGGAGTATTCGCAGATGTGGAGGCCGAGCTTCTGGTAGAGGTCCTTGAAGAAGATGCGTCCCATGTAGTCGCCGTCGGTGATGATGATGGCGTTCTCATTGCTCAGCGCGCCGAGGTTTGCGAAGGTGGGGCCGAACATGGGGTGGGTGCTGACGAAGGGGTGGCCGCACTGCTTGTAGTAGTCGAAGAAGTCGGTCTTCACCGAGGCGATGTCGCTTAGTATGCAGTGGCTGGGCAGGTGCGGCTCTACCTGGCGGAAGACGTCAAGGGTATGCTTGAGCGTTACGGCGTTGATGACGAGGTCGGGCTGGAAGGCATCAATCTCGTCCATCGAGGTGAAGCGCTGGGTGTTGTACATAAAGCGCAGTCGCCTGGCGTCGATGTCGAAAACTGCTGTTTCATGCTCAAAGCTGAGCAGGTCAACGAAGAATGAGCCCATCTTGCCGGCTCCGAGAATTAGGATTTTCATGAAAGAGGTTAAGGAAAAAGGTCGGACAGGTCAGACAAGTCGGACATGTCAGACGTGTCGGACAAATTATTTGTTTATTATCTCCATCTGCTGGCGCACGCTCTCTTCGTGGATGTGCTCAAAGATGTTCTTTACACACTCAGGGGCGATGCCGAGCAGCGAACCCTGTGCACCGCGCTTGTCGAGAATCTCGGTGTAGCGCTTGGGCTGCACGATGGTCATGCCCTTCTCCTTCTTGTATTCACCCATCTTGCGTGAGATGCGCATACGGCGGGCGAGCAGCTCGATGAGGTCGTTGTCCACCTCATCAATCTTCTTACGCAGCGAGGCGAGGTCCTCGCCGAGGTCCACCTTCTCGCGTATCACGAGCATTGAGAGGATGTAGTCGAGTATGTCGGGCGTAACCTGCTGTGCGGCGTCGCTCCATGCATCGTCGGGCGAGCAGTGGCTCTCCACGAGCAGTCCGTCGAAACCGAGGTCCATGGCCTGCTGGCAGAGCGGAGCGATGAGGTCGCGGCGTCCGCCGATATGGCTGGGGTCGCAGAAGATGGGCAGGGCAGGGATTCGGCGGTGCAGCTCAATGGGTATTTGCCACATCGGGGCATTGCGGTAGAGTTTCTTCTCATAGCTGGAGAATCCGCGGTGCACGGCAGCAAGGCGAGTGATGCCTGCTCCGTTGATGCGCTCCAGTGCGCCGATCCACAACTCGAGGTCGGGATTGACGGGATTCTTGACCAGCACGGGCACATCCACGCCCTTGAGCGAGTCGGCGAGCAGCTGCATGGCAAAGGGGTTGGCACTGGTACGGGCACCTATCCATAGGATATCGATGCCGTACTTGAGAGCCAGCTCCACATGCTCCGGCGTGGCTACCTCGGTGGCTACGAGCATGGCTGTCTCCTCTTTCACTCGCTTCATCCAGGGCAGGGCTTTCTCGCCGTTGCCTTCAAAGCCGCCCGGCTTGGTGCGTGGTTTCCACACGCCGCCTCTGAACATGTGGCAGCCCTTGCCGGCGAGCTGCTTGGCGGTAGTTATCACTTGCTCCTCGGTCTCGGCGGAGCAGGGTCCTGCAATTACGAACGGGCGAACATTGTCGCTAGGCAGGTTGAGGGGTTGTAAATTTAGTTCCATATTTTAAATGTTTTCAATTTTTCATCTTTTTCAATTCTTCAGCTCTTCAATTCTTTGTAGTGCTTCTTGCATCTTCTCCTTCTTGGCACATAGGGAGATGCGTATGTAGCGTTGTCCGTTGCTGCCGAAGATGAAGCCGGGGGTGATGAACACGTGCGCCTCGTTGAGCACTCGCTCTGTCAGTTGCTCGCAGTCCTGGTAGTTGTCGGGGATGCGGCCCCAGAGGAACATGCCCACTTGGTTGGGGTTGTAGGTGCAGCCGAGGGTGGTCATAATCTGCTCAGCAATGTCGCGGCGCTCACGGTAGAGGGTGATGTTGGCCTGCTCATGCCACTGAGCGCTGTTCTGGTAGGCTTGAGCTGCGGCGAGCTGCAAGGGGCGGAAGGTGCCGGAGTCGATATTGGATTTCACTTTGAGTATCCACTGCACGAACTGGCTGTTGGTGGCGAGCATGCCCACGCGCCAGCCGGGCATGTTGTGGCTCTTGCTCATCGAGTTGAACTCAATGCAGCAGTCCTTGGCGCCGTCCACCTGCAGCAGGCTCAGTGGCTGGGAGTTGAGGATAAAGCTGTAGGGATTGTCGTTGACCACTACGATGCCGTGGTCCTTGGCGAACTTCACCAGCCGTTCGTAAGTTTTCATCTGCGCATTGGCTCCCGTCGGCATATTGGGATAGTTGGTCCACATCAGTTTGACGCCGCTGAGGTCCATCTGCTCCAGCTGACCAAAGTCGGGTTGGTAATCGTTGGCCTCGTTGAGGTCATAGTTCACTACCTGGCACCCCAGCAGCTTAGTGAGTGAGGTGTAGGTGGGGTAGCCGGGATTGGGCACAAGCACCTTGTCGCCCACATTGGCCAGGGCAAGGGTGGTATGCAGGATGCCTTCCTTGCTGCCGATGAGCGGCTGTATCTCGGTCTGCGGATTGAGCTCCACGCCGTACCAGCGCTTGTACCAATCGGCCATCGCCTCGCGCAGCTGCGGTATGCCCACCGTGGGCTGGTAGCCGTGGACGTCGGCTTTCTGTGCCTCGCGGCACAGGGTGTCGATAGTTTCCGGCGAGGGTGGCATGTCGGGGCTGCCGATGGCAAGGCTGATAATGTCTTCGCCCTCGGCATTGCGGCGGGCAACCTCCTTCAGCTTGCGGCTGAAGTAGTATTCGCTGACCAGGCTTAGGCGGTCGGCGGGTGTGAACTCAATTTTCGTACATTTATTTGTAGGCTTCATATTCTCCGAGGATTTTTATTTGTTTGATAAGCGGGCGGATGGCATCGATGCTCTGCAGGTAGCGGCTGTAGTTGTCGTAGGTCAGGTCAACGTAGAAGAGATACTCCCACTCGTGGCCTATGATGGGCAGCGACTGAATCTTAGTCAGGTTGATGTTGTAGAAGGAGAAGATGCTCAGCACCTGGCTCAGACTACCGCTCTCGTGGGGTACGGAGAAGACAATACTGCTCTTGTTGCTCTTGTACTTGTCTCTCATGTTGTCGGCTACGTAAGGGTCGGCCAGCACAAGGAAGCGGGTGAAGTTGTGCTTGTTGTCCTCGATGGCCTCCTCCAGCACCTTCATGCCGTAGATGGGCGCGGCGTGCTTCGAGCAGATGGCGGCGCGGCCCTTGAGCTGTGCCTTGCTGATGTCGGCGGCGGCACCGGCGGTGTCGTCCGTCTCCACAATCTTCCAGCCGGGATGTTTCTGCAGGAAAGAGCGGCACTGCATCAGTGCTACGGGGTGGGAGTTAACCTCGGTGATGTCGGCAGCCTCGTCGTCGGGCAGTACCAGCAGGCTATGCTCGATGTGCAGCTTATGCTCGCCCACTATGGTCATGTTGCTGTCGCGCAGCAGCTCATAGTTGTGCAGCAGGCTGCCGGCGATGGTATTCTCTATGGCCACTACGGCCAGCATCTCAGGGTCTTTCCTGACGGCCTCAAACAACTGCTCGAAAGTGTCGCAACAGGTCAGGCTTATCTCCTCTTCCTTAAAATAAAGGTGGGAGGCAATGTCGTGGAACGATCCTTCAATTCCTTGTATGGCGATGTTCAACATAGTAGGAGTAACGGTTATCGGTTAAAAAGAAAAGTCCTGCTTCCTTGGTGTGAAGCAGGACTTTCGTTATGGTTCTCTGTAATGACTCAATACGGCACAGCCAATCTGCTTCACACCCTTGAGGAGGCAAAGTAGTAATAGTAAAAGCCGAAAAACTGCACCTGAGAAATCATTTTTGCTGATTTTGTTCGTTTCGACTGCAAAATTAGAACAAAAAAATTAAAAACAAAGAAAATTCATAAATAAATAGCCCTTTTGCAGTAAAAAAGATAAAACATACGCCCAAATCTGCCGTTTATAACACAAAATGCTTAACTTCGCAGCCCAATCAGACGCCATGCCCACATTAAAGCAGCAAGTACTCGCCACCATGAAGTCGCGCGACACCGAGGGCCCCTTCGAGCTCTATGTGACGCGTACGCCCGGCTATCTGTGGGCGCTGCTGTTCCGCAGGATGAGGGTGCACCCCATAGTGGTGACAGTGGTCTCCATGCTTATCGGCTGCGCCAGCGGCTACTTCTTCTATCTGCCCGAGCTGAAGTATAACGTGGTGGGAATGGTGCTGCTCATCTGGGCCAACTGGTACGACTGCGCCGACGGCCAGCTGGCGCGCATGACAGGCAAGACCAGCCAGATAGGCCGGGTGCTGGACGGATTTGCAGGCGACCTCTGGTTCTTCTGCATCTATTCAGGCATAGCCGAGCGCCTGCGCCCCGAGTGGGGGCTGTGGAGCTGGGTGCTGGTGGTGGCGGCAGGAATATTCTTCCATGCACGCCAGTGCTCGCTGGCCGACTACTACCGCAATGCCCACCTCTACTTCATCGGTGCGGCAAACGAGCTGGAGCGCTCAGCCGACATCGAGGCTGAATATCACACCCTCAAATGGCGCTCGCGGGACTGGTTTCACAAGCTCTACCTGCTGTGCTACGGCAGCTACACCCGCGGTCAGGAGAACCCCACGCCGCAGTTTCAGAAACTATATAATAATGTACGCGAACGATACGGCAACAATCTCCCCGCTGAGCTGCGCAGTAGCTACCGCGCCTTCTCCAAGCCGCTGATGCCGCTCTGCCAGATACTCACCTTCGACGCCCGCGTGGGAGTGCTCTTCCTCTCGATGATCGTAGGCCTACCCTGGCTCTACCCCGCTCTGGAGATCACCGCCTTCGAGGCACTGCGCATCTACGTCAACCACCGACACGAAAAAGAATGCAAGAAACTAGGAATATTGTTTTGATTTTGGCCGGAGGCCGAGGCACGCGCTTCAACTCCATGCGCCCCAAGCAGTACATAGAAGTGGACGGCCTGCCTATCCTCTCCTATACACTGCGTGCCTTTGAACGCCACCCGCTGGTCACCGACATCTTCGTGGTCTGCTCACCCGAGTGGAACAGCTATGTCGAGGCGCAGGCGGGCCGTCATGGCTTCACCAAGTTCAGGGATTGCATAGCTTCGGGCGATACATCCTATCGCTCTATGTGTAACGGCATCCACGCTTTGGTGGCAGCGGGCGTGGACAGTGACAGCGTGGTCATGGTGCATGATGCCGTTCGCCCGCTTATTTCTCACGACACCATCACCAACAACATCACCGTGTGCCGCCAGTATGGCAACGCCATCACGGTCATCTATAGCAACGAAGCCTACATGCGCGTCACCGGCTCCAACGAAGCCGCCGGCTTTGCCATGCGCGAGGACTTCATGCGCGCGCAGACTCCCCACACCTTCCACCTCGCCGACCTCAGTGCACTCATTGATCAGGCCGATGCGCAGGGCATCACGTGCTCGCAGTCACTCTTCACCCTCGCCAACGAGCTCGGCCACAAGCCCCTCTACATCGCGCAGGGCAACATGCTCAACTTCAAGATAACGCAGCCCCACGACCTCAAGTATTTCCGTGCCCTGAAGGATATCTGAAACCATAACAATAACCAATAATGACGTCTTACAACGGAGCCTGCATACGCGGGCTCCGTTTTTTACTGTCTTTCCCAGGGAGTTATCTCCTATCTCTCGCGAACTATCCCCGTATTCTCGCGAACTCTCCCCGTGTCACCGCGAACTCTCCCCGAGTTAGCGCGAACTTCCCCCATATTACCGCGAACTATCCCCGAACTCCCGCGATTTTATCGCGTGTTCGCGGGATTTTTCTGCGAGCCCGTTGAAAATTTCTGCGATCTCGTCGAATTTATGTCCGTGCTCGCTTGTTTTTCTTAGCTAAGAAAAGTTCTAACCTTAACTAAGAAAAGTTCTTTCCTTAACTAAGAAAAGTTCTTTTCTTAACTAAGAAAATAGAATTTCCTCTGCTTTATTTCGCGGGAAATGGCTATATTTGCAGCTGAGAACGGGAAAAAATTTAATGAGATAACTATAAAAAATATTGAGATAACTATAAAAAAACACGAAGTCATGAATGTTCAAACTGTATTGAGGAGAAGTAACCTTACCGACGGCAAAGGCAAGGGCAAGGTGTATGCTACTCTGGCGCGCTACAGCACTATCACCACGCCGGAGCTGATAAACTACCTGCTCCAGAACTCGCAGGTGGGTGCCGGCGAGGCACGCAGGGTGATTGAGGGCCTGCTGGAGCAGTTTAAGGTGTTCCTGCCTAATGGGCACGCCATAAAGATTGACGGGCTGGGCACATTCTCGCTGCGCATGCGCAGTGATGTGGAGCTGGACGAAGACGGCAAGTATGTGCTCAAGAACGCGCGCATCGACAAGGTGAATTTCGTGCCGGACCGCAGGCTGGTGATGGAGCTGAACAAGATTCACTTCCTGCCGCCGAAGGCTGACCTGACCAATGTGCGTCACCTCACCGACGAGGAGGCTGAGGCTCTGGCGCTGAGCATGCTGGGGGAGAGCGGATTCTTTATGATAGAGGATTTCATGTACTCCGCCCGCGTGTCTTACTCAACGGCTTACCGCCACCTCAAGAAGCTGGTGGAGCGCGGGGTGCTCTACAGAGGCGGCGGCCGTGGACGCGCAGTTTATATGAGGCCTTAGCAGGCTGGCGTCGGGCTAAGGCTGCGGCCTGCGTCAGAGGTCGTAGTCGTCGATGGTGTCGTTGAGAAAGTCGATGAATGGCTTGCCGGCCTTGAAGCGTTGGGCTACCTGGTCCAGCCAGTCGGGAGCCTGAAAGAAGTCAATGGGCAGGGCGCATCCGCTGGAATACATGCGCGGCTGCAGATACTGGGGGTAGGGGAAGTCTTTGGGGAAGCCCTTGGGCATGGTCTTGAGCAGATCGTAGCCAAGGGTGGGGAAAGCCTTGCGGAATTGCGGTTCCTCAACTATCTCGCGGAAGGTGGCGAGGTCCTCCACGATTGACATGCGCACTTCCCGGAGTATGTTTGGCGGCAGATACCATGTGCCGGCGGCCATGAACGGGCCGTTGAGCTCCTCCCACTGGCTTTCGTTGGCAGGCGATGGCGGCTGCAGGTGGAGATAGTAGCCGGCGTGGAAGCTCTGCTTGCCCTTGGCGCTGATGTAGCAGCCCAGGTGGGTCTTGTAGGGCGATTTGTCCTGCGAGAAGCGCACGTCGCGGTAGATGCGGTAGGTGCAGTCCTTGACGTCGAGGTGGCTGACGGTGGGGTCAAACTGGCTGATGCGCACCAGCAGGCCTTTCACGATGTCGTTGAATTGCGAGCGCACCTCGTCGTACCAGGCGCGGTGGGACTGAAACCATTCTCTGTTGTTGTTGGCCGCCAGCTCGCGGAGGAAACGGAATATTTCTTGCATGAATGTTGGGGTTTGCGGTTAATGGTTATTGGTTAACGGTTATTGGTTATAGAATTTTTCTAACCTCTAACCTTTCCGCGTTGTTTGTCTGTGCTGCAAAGGTAGCAAAATTGTCGGTAGGCAAGGGCGAATCAAGGCAAAAAGAGACAAAAGGTTGCTGCGGGGCAATAATTGTGCGCCTATTATATAAGGTATTAGGAAAAAAATGTTTAATTTCGCGGCGCAAATTGATATATTTTAACTTTACTAATACCAGAGTTATGAACTTTACTTTATTTTTGACCGTCTTGCTTACAGGCATCCTGTTTGTAGGACTGGTGGTGGTGCTTGCCGGCTGGCTGGCTCCCCGCTCGTTCAACAAGCAGAAGCTGGAGGCTTACGAATGCGGTATCCCGACGCGCGGCTCCTCGTGGGCTCAGTTTCATGTGGGATACTATTTGTTTGCCATTCTGTTTTTGATGTTTGACGTTGAGACGATGTTTCTCTTCCCATGGGCCACGATTGCCAAGAGCCTCGGCTCGGGCGGCCTGCTGGCTGTATTGTTCTTCCTCGTCATTTTGGTTCTGGGCCTTGCATATGCCTGGAGGAAAGGAGCGTTAGCATGGAAGTAAAAAAGAGAGCCAAGATTAAGTCCTTCCCCTACGAGGAGTTTAAGGACAACGAGACTTACGAGAAACTGGTGCAGGAGCTCAATCAGAACGGCGCCAACGTGATTGTAACCCAGCTGGACAACCTCATCGACTGGGGTCGCAGCAACTCGCTGTGGCCGCTGACGTTTGCCACCAGCTGCTGCGGCATCGAGTTTATGGCCGTGTGCGCTGCACGCTACGACATTGCCCGCTTCGGCTTTGAAGTGACTCGCAACAGTCCGCGCCAGGCTGACGTGATACTGGTGAGCGGCACCATCACGACCAAGATGGCGCCGGTGCTCAAGCGACTCTATGACCAGATGGCCGACCCCAAGTATGTGGTGGCCGTGGGCGGATGCGCCATCAGCGGCGGACCGTTCACCAAGTCCTACCATGTGCTGAAGGGCGTTGACAAGATCATACCCGTTGACGTCTATGTGCCCGGCTGCCCGCCGAGACCGGAGTCGTTCCTCTACGGCATGATGCAGCTGCAGCGTAAGGTTAAGGTTGAGCAGTTCTTCGGAACTACTAATAGGAAGGAAAAAGAACCAAAAGAGTAGAATACCATGACTTTAGATAATATCAAGACTTTGGAGCCCTCGCAGCTCCGCGCCGAGATGCAGGGGCTCAAGGCCAAGGGCTTTGACTACCTCAGCAACCTCATCGGCATGGACTGGGGCGAGGAGGGCGGCCTGGGAGTGGTCTATTGCGTGGAGAACACCCAGACCCACGAGCAGGTATGGCTCAAGACTGCCACTGCCGACCGCGAGCAGCCCGTGCTGCCCACCGTGAGCGACCTCTGGGACATCGCCAACATCTATGAGCGCGAGGCCTACGACTTCTATGGCATCATCTTTGCCGGCCATCCCGACATGCGCCGCATCTTCCTCCGCGAGGACTGGGTGGGATACCCCATGCGCAAGGACGACAAGCCTGCCGAACAGAACCCGCTGCGCATGACCAACGAGCCACTGGCCGACGATACTACTGAGTACACCATGCAGCCCGACGGCACCCTGACCACCAAGAAGAACGTGGTGTTCGGTCCCGACGACTACGTGGTAAACATTGGTCCGCAGCATCCCTCTACTCACGGAGTGCTCCACTTCCGCGTAGCGCTGGACGGCGAGATTATCCGCAAGATTGACCCCGTGCTGGGCTACATACACCGCGGCGTGGAGAAGCTCAATGAGAGCTACACCTATCCGCAGACGCTGGCCCTGACCGACCGCCTGGACTACCTGGGCGCCATGCAGAGCCGCCATGCGCTGTGCATGTGTATTGAGAAGGCCATGGGCATTGAGGTGAGCGACAGGGTGCAGGTGGTACGCACCATCCTCGATGAGTTGCAGCGTATTGACAGTCACATACTGTTCTTCAGCTGCCTCTGCCAGGATATGGGCGCCACTACGGCATTCCTCTATGGATTCCGCGACCGCGAGAAGATTCTCGACATCTTCGAGGAGACCTGCGGCGGGCGCCTCATCATCAACTACAATACTATTGGCGGCCTGATGGCCGACATTCACCCCAACTTCCAGAAGAGGGTGAAGGAGTTTATCCCCTATATGCGTAAGAATATCAAGGAATACCACGCTCTGTTTACCGGCAACGTGATATTCCAGAATCGCTCCAAGGGCATCGGCCCGCTCACCAAGGAGCAGGCTATCAGCTTCGGCTGCACCGGTGGTACGGGCCGTGCTGCCGGATGGGCCAACGATGTGAGGAAGAATCATCCTTACGCAGCCTATGACAGGGTTGAGTTCAATCAGGTGCTCCGCGAGAGCGGCGACAGCTTCGACCGCTACATGATACGTCTGGACGAGATATTGGAGAGCCTCAATATCATTGAGCAGCTCATCGACAATATCCCCGAGGGCAATTACAAGGAGAAGACCAAGCCCATCATCAAGGTGCCGGAGGGCACTTACTATCAGGCTGTTGAGACCAGCCGTGGCGAGTTTGGCGTATTCCTGGAAAGCAAGGGCGACAAGAGCCCTTACCGTCTGCACTATCGCTCCACAGGCCTGCCTCTGGTGGCTGCCATGGATACTGCGTGCCGCGGATTTAAGATTGCCGACTTAGTAACCATCGGTGGCACAATGGATTATATCGTGCCTGATATTGACCGTTGACAATTACCTAATTTATTATTATAGAAAAATGTTTGATTTCAAAGTCGTAACCAATTGGATAGACACCCTGCTGCTTTCTTTCCTGCCAGGGTGGGCGGCTACGCTGGTCGAGTGCGTACTGGTGGCGTTGGCCATCATCACGCTGTATGCCGTGTTTGCCATTATCCTGATTTATATGGAGCGCAAGATATGTGCCTTCTTCCAGTGCCGCCTCGGCCCCAACCGCGTGGGTAAGTGGGGCAGCATCCAGGTGCTGGCCGATGTGCTCAAGATGCTCACCAAGGAGATTATCGACATGAAGAACGTTGACCGCCTCTTGCACAAGATGGCGCCGTTCCTCGTGATTGTGGCCTCGATGCTTACCTTTGCATGCTTGCCCTGGAATAAGGGCGCCGAGGTGCTGGACTTCAACATCGGTATCTTCTTCTTCCTTGCCGCAGGCAGCATAGGTGTTGTCGGCATTCTGCTGGCCGGATGGAGCTCCAACAATAAGTATGCTCTCATCGGTGCCATGCGAAGCGGTGCTCAGATCATCAGCTACGAGGTGTCGATAGGCCTTGTGATGCTGACCATGATCGTGCTGACCGGCACTATGTCGTTCTCCGAGATTTGCCAGCAGCAGGCCGACCTGGGCTGGAATATCTTCCGTGGCCATATCCCCGCTGTGCTGTGCTTTATCATCTATCTGATAGCCGGCAATGCAGAGTGCAACCGTGGCCCGTTTGACATGCCCGAGGCAGAGAGCGAGCTTACCGCCGGCTACCATGTGGAGTACTCCGGTATGCATTTCGGCTTCTATTACCTGGCCGAGTACCTCAATCTCTTTATCTGTGCAGGCATTGCCAGCACTATATTCCTTGGCGGTTGGGCTCCGTTCCACATCCCCGGTCTGGAGGGTTTCAACCATGTGATGGACTATATCCCCGGCGCCGTATGGATGGTGGGCAAGACATTCTTCGTGGTATTCCTGCTGATGTGGATCCGCTGGACATTCCCTCGCCTGAGGATTGACCAGCTGCTGGCCCTGGAGTGGAAGTACCTCATGCCCATGAGCCTCGTGCTGCTCGTGCTGATGGCTGTATGCGTTTCGCTTGGCCTGACATTCTGAGAGCCCGATAACAGACCTTAACAAAAAAAGACTTTATAACGATATGTCAAATAACAATTATTTTTCGGGCCTCTTCTTCGGCATCAAGTCGCTGCTTATCGGCTTGGGGGTGACCATGAAGGAATTCTTCACCCGCAAGATCACCGAGCAGTATCCTGAAAACCGCAAGGAGCTGAAGATGTTCGACCGCTTCCGCGGCCGCCTTATCATGCCCCACAATGAGAATAATGAGCATAAGTGCATAGGCTGCGGCCTCTGTCAGATGGCTTGCCCCAACGGTAGCATCAAGGTGACCACCGAGATGGTCGAGGCCGAGGACGGCAAAAAGAAGCGCAGCCTCGTGAAGTACGAGTATGACCTTGGCTGCTGCATGTTCTGCGAGCTCTGCATCACTGCCTGTCCGCAGGGTGCCATTGAGTTCTGCACCGACTTTGAGAATGCGGTGTTCGACCGCACTAAGCTCGTGCAGCAACTTAATAAGCCCGGTAGCAAGGTGGCCGAGAAGAAGCCCGTGGCTAAGCCCGCAGCTCCTGCTGCTGCTAAGCCTGCTACTGAGGCTAAGCCCGCTGCTCCCGCCGCTGCTAAGCCCGCTACTGAGGCTAAGCCTGCTGCTCCCACTGCTGCTAAGCCCGCTACTGAGGCTAAGCCCGCAGTTCCCGCCGCTGCCGAGCCCGCTACTGAGGCCAAGCCCGCTGCTCCCACTGAGGCTAAGCCCGCAGCTCCCGCTGCTGCTAAGCCTGCAACTGCTGCTAAGCCAGCTGCTCCCGCCGCTGCTAAGCCCGCCGCTGAGGCTAAGCCTGTCGAGCCTGCCGAGGCACATGCTGAGAAAAAAGAGTCTAACCCTGAAACATCCGCAGCCGTATGAATACAGAATCAATAGTTTTCCTGGTGCTGGCCTTTTTTGTCGCCCTGTTCTCCGTTCTGTCGGTGACCACTAAGCGCATAATCCGTGCCGCCACTTACCTGCTCTTCGTGCTTTTTGGCACTGCAGGCCTCTATTTTCTGCTGGGCTACACCTTCCTGGGTGCAGTGCAGATAATGGTCTATGCCGGCGGCATCGTGGTGCTCTATATCTTTGCCATTATGCTCACAGGCAAGACCGGTGACGCCAAGCAGCACACCCTGACGGTCGGCAAGCGAGCCGCTGCCTTGGTGGCCGCCCTTGTCGGTGCAGGTCTGCTTATGTTCGTGATTATTACCCATCAGTTTGTCAGCCATCAGCTTGGTGCCGATGTCACCAACGAGGCTGCTGCCCCCATCAGTCAGATAGGCTCGTCGCTGCTAAATGCCGGCGAGGAGGGCAACCTGCTGCCCTTTGAGGCAGTCAGCGTGCTGCTGCTGGCATGCATCATCGGCGGACTGATAATTGCCCGCAAACGTTAAACCCTAAAGAAACCATTCTACAGTTATGAATATCACAATAGATTATTTCCTGATATTGTCCGCCGTTATGCTGGGTGCTGGAATGTACGGTTTCTTTACCCGTCGCAATACGCTGGCAATACTCATCTCCATTGAGTTGATACTCAATGCTGCCGACATCAACTTTGCCGCCTTCAACCGTCTCTGCCAGACGGGCATCGAGGGCTACGTGTTTACCCTGTTCTCCATAGCTATCTCCGCCGCTGAGACGGCCATAGCCATTGCGGTGATGATCAATATCTACCGCATGCTGAAGAACAACTATGTTGACGAACTGGACACCCTCAAATGGTAACGACAAAACTGATTTAAGACTATGACATATACATTATTTATAATATTGCTGCCGCTGATCAGCTTTCTCGTCCTGGGAATTGCCGGTAAGTGGTTCAGCCATAAGACTGCAGGCTGGATAGGTACTCTTGCCCTGGCAGGAGTGACAGTTTTGTCCTACTATGCCGCCTACGAATATTTCTTCGTCATTGGCCGTGATGCCGTCACCGGAGCCTTCGAGCGCCAGGTGCCCATTAATTTCTGCTGGCTGCCATTCTTTGATCAGAGCCTCCACTTCGATATGGGCATACTGCTCGACCCCATCTCGGTGATGATGCTCATCGTTATCTCTACCGTGAGCTTCATGGTCCACATCTACTCCTTCGGCTACATGAAGGGCGAAAAGGGATTCCAGCGCTACTATGCCTTCCTATCCCTCTTCACCATGTCGATGCTGGGATTGGTGGTGGCCACCAATATCTTCCAGATGTACCTCTTCTGGGAGTTGGTGGGCGTCAGCTCCTATCTGCTCATCGGATTCTATTACACTTCGCCCGCAGCCGTTTCGGCCAGCAAGAAGGCTTTTATCGTTACCCGCTTTGCCGACCTGTTCTTCTTGATTGGTATTCTTATCTACGGCTTCTACACGGGCTCCTTCGCCTTTGTCTTCGACACTCCCGAGGGACTTGCCTCCTATGCTCAGGCAGGCTTCATCCTGCCGCTGGCTCTCACCCTGATGTTTATCGGTGGTGCTGGTAAGAGTGCCATGTTCCCCCTGCATATCTGGCTTCCCGATGCTATGGAGGGTCCCACTCCCGTCAGTGCCCTCATCCACGCCGCCACCATGGTTGTGGCCGGTGTGTTCCAGGTTGCCAGGCTCTTCCCCCTCTGGGTCACCTACGCCCAGGACTGGATGCCTGTGATTATCTGGGTGGGAGTGTTCACCGCCTTCTATGCCGCTGCAGTGGCCTGTGCCCAGAGCGACATCAAGCGTGTGCTGGCCTTCTCCACCATCTCCCAGATTGCCTTCATGATGGTGGCCCTCGGTGTCTGCACCGAGCTGCAGACCGGCCATGAGCACGTGGGCAGCGTAGGCTATATGGCCTCCATGTTCCACCTGTTCACCCATGCCATGTTCAAGGCCTGCCTCTTCCTTGGCGCAGGCTGCATCATTCATGCCGTCCACAGCAACGAGATGAACGCCATGGGCGGGCTCCGCAAGTATCTGCCCCTCACCCACATCACGTTCCTCGTGTCCTGTCTGGCCATCAGCGGTATACCCTTCTTCTCGGGCTTCAGCTCTAAGGATGAGATTATCACCGCCTGCATGGCTTACAGCCCCGCCGTCGGCTACATCATGACCGGCATCGCCGCCATGACCGCCTTCTATATGTTCCGTCTCTACTACGGCATCTTCTGGGGCACCGAGAATAAGGAGCTTCATGCTGCCCATCATCCCCACGAGACCAAGGTAATGACTTGGCCGCTCGTCATACTGAGCATCATCACCGTGGGTGTGGGTGCCTACACCACCCTGGCAGGCTTCGGTATGTTTGAAGGCTACAGCTTCGGTTCGCTCGTCAGTGCTGACGGTCAGGACTACCGCATCCACTTCGACACCACCGTGGCCCTCACCTCCACCATTGTGGCCATCTGCGCCATCGGCCTGGCCACCTGGATCTTCAAGGGCGATCGTCAGCCCATTGCCGACAAGCTCTATGCCACCTTCCCCCGTCTGCATCGCTGGGCATACAAGCGCTTCTACATGGACGAGGTCTATCAGTTTGTTACCCACAAGATCATCTTTGCCTGCGTCAGCAAGCCCATCGCCTGGTTTGACCGCCATGTCGTTGACGGCTTCTTCAACTTCCTCGCATGGGGCACCAATGCCACATCCAATGGCATTAAGACTCTGCAGAGTGGTCGCGTTCAGCAGTACGCCCTGGTATATCTTGTAGGCATTATCCTGCTAATAGCAATGTTACTAATCTTCTAAAAACTGTCCAACTACTATGAATTTCCTTTCATTATTTGTATTGATTCCGCTTTTGATGTTGCTCGGCCTATGGCTGGCCAAGGGCGTTAAGGCCGTACGCGGCGTGATGGTGGTTGGCAGTTCGCTGCTTTTGGTGCTGGCCACATACCTCACCATCGATTTCCTTGCCCAACGTGCCGGCGGCAATACCGCTGAGATGCTCTATCAGGCCAGCTTCACGTGGTTTGAGCCCCTCAACATCAGCTACCGCGTGGGTGTTGACGGTATCTCTGTGGCCATGCTGCTGCTGAGCGCCGTGATAGTCTTTACCGGCACCTTCGTAAGCTGGAAGCTCTCGCCCAACCTCAAGGACTATTTCCTGTGGTTTACCCTCCTGTCGATGGGCGTGTTCGGTTTCTTCATCAGTATCGACATGTTTATGATGTTCATGTTCTATGAGATAGCCCTCATCCCCATGTATCTGCTCATCGGCGTATGGGGCACGGGCCAGAAGGAGTATTCAGCCATGAAGCTTACCCTTATGCTCATGGGTGGCTCCGCCTTCCTTATGCTCGGCATCTTCGGTATCTTCTACGGTGCCGGCGGCCAGACCATGAATATCCTCGACATCGCCAACCATACCGGCGGTGCCCATGCCATCGACTTCGCCGGTCAGTGCATCTGGTTCCCGCTCACCTTCGTTGGCTTCGGTGTGCTGGGCGCCCTGTTCCCCTTCCACACATGGAGCCCTGACGGCCATGCCTCCGCGCCTACCGCCGTGTCGATGCTTCATGCCGGCGTGCTTATGAAGCTCGGCGGCTACGGCTGCTTCCGCATAGCCATCTTCCTGCTGCCCGAGGCTGCTAACGAACTTAACTGGATATTCCTCATCCTCACCGGCATCTCCGTGGTCTATGGTGCCATGAGTGCCTGCGTGCAGACCGACCTCAAGTATATCAATGCCTATTCGTCGGTTAGCCACTGCGGCCTCGTGCTGTTCGGCATCCTGATGCTCACCACCACCTCCACCACCGGTGCTGTGCTGCAGATGCTCTCCCACGGCCTTATGACCGCCCTCTTCTTTGCCCTGATTGGTATGATCTACGGCCGCACTCACACCCGCGACGTGCGCCTCATGACCGGCCTCATGCAGATAATGCCCTTCCTGGGAGTCTGCTTCGTCATCGCCGGTTTGGCCAACCTCGGTCTGCCGGGCTTGAGCGGCTTCGTGGCAGAGATGAGCATCTTCGTCGGTTCTTTCCAGAATGCTGACACCTTCCATCGTGTGCTCACTGTGATGGCCACCTGCTCCATAGTTGTGGCTGCCGTCTATATTCTGCGTATGGTGGGCAAGATGCTCTATGGCGTCTGCACCGATGAGCATCATCTCAAGCTCACCGATGCCACTTGGGAGGAGCGCTTCGCCGTTATCTGCCTCATCGCCTGCATAGCCGGCATCGGCCTCTTCCCCTCATGGATTAGCAGCATGATCAGCGACAGCGTAGCTCCGATAATCGATGCAGTAAAGCAAGCAATTTAACCGTTAACCAATAACCGTTAACCGCTAAATTTCAAATCTCAACTTTAAAATTTCAAATAAAAAAGAGATGGATTATTCACAGTTTCTCAATATGGGTCAGGAGCTCTCGCTGCTTGCAGTGATACTCATCCTGTTTGTGGCCGACCTCTTTATGTGCACCGACCGCAAGAGCGGTAAGGGCGTTCTCAACACCCCGCTGCCTGTTATCCTCCTGACCGTCCACACCCTACTGGGCCTCGCGCCGCTGGTGTGCCCTTGCTGCGTAGCCGACGCAACTGCCTTTGGCGGCATGTATGTCAGCAGCGCCATGGCCGTGGTGGTCAAGACCATACTCAACGTCGGCACCGTCATAGTGTTCCTCACTGCCCACGAGTGGCTCAAGCAGCCCGACATGGCCAACAAGCAGGGCGAGTACTACACCCTCACGCTGTTCACCCTGCTGGGTATGTACTTCATGGTCAGCGCGGGCCACTTCCTGATGTTCTTCATCGGCCTTGAGCTTGCCTCCGTGCCCATGACAGCCCTCATAGCCTACAGCAAGAAGTCGCAGGAAAGCGCCGAGGCCGCTGCCAAGTACATCCTGACGGCGCTGTTCTCATCAGGCCTCATGCTCTACGGCATCTCGCTCATCTACGGCACCACCGGCACACTCTATTTCGACCAGATAGCCCCGCAGATACACGCCACCAACCTCGTGCAGCTGGCAGCCCTCGTGCTCTTCATCGGCGGCATAGGCTTCAAGATAAGCCTCGTGCCCTTCCACCTCTGGACAGCCGACGCATACCAGGGAGCTCCCACCACAGTGACATCTTACCTCAGCGTCATATCCAAGGGAGCCGCAGCCTTCGTGCTCTTCGTGGTGCTCTACAAGGTGTTCGCCCCCATCATCGACCAAGCCAACCTCCTGTTCTTCTGGATCATCATCTTCAGCATCACGCTGGCAAACATCTTTGCCGTGCGCCAGAACAACATCAAGCGATTCATGGCCTTCTCCGCCATCAGCCAGGCCGGCTACCTCGTGCTCGGCGTCATGGGAGCCACACCGCAGGGCCTGACCGCCATCGTCTATTACCTGCTTGTCTATATGGCAGCCAACCTCGGCGTGTTCCTCATCATCAGCATCACCGAGCAGCGGAGCGGCGGCAAGGTCAATATCTCCGACTACGACGGCTTCTACCGCACCAATCCCAAGCTCTCCTTCCTGATGACACTCTGCCTGTTCAGCCTCGCCGGCATACCGCCCTTCGCAGGCTTCTTCAGCAAGTTCTTCATGTTCATGGCTGCCTTCAAGGCAGGCTTCGTGGTGCTCGTGCTCATCGCATTGGTCAACACCGTCATCTCCCTCTACTACTATCTGCTCATCGTCAAGGCCATGTACATCATTCCCAGCGACGAGCCGATACCCACTTTCAAGAGCGACGGCTACACCAAGCTCGGTCTTGCCCTCTGCACCCTCGGCGTGGTGCTCATCGGCATCATCAGCTGGTTCTACAGCTATATCGATCAGTTCAGCTTCGGGCTGTAGAGATAAAAAGTCGATAACACAACAAATCAGAGGAAGATGTGTAAGCACCTTCCTCTGATTTTATATAATATTCAAGAACACTGCTGTTTGAAAAGAAAATACTTTTGTAAAGAGAACGAAGAAGTACGAGAAACATTTCATTCAGCGGAATACGGGGACTTAAGGGGAAATAGTTGCGGGGCGAGAAAATCCTGTTGCGAGGACACATCGTTTTGTCGCGAGGATACACTGTTTTATCGCGAGGAAATTTTATTTTATTGCGAGAAGAAAAAATTTAAACGCGAGGAGACTGGCAGTTTCGGCGCGATTAGATTTGACTTTGGCGCGATTAGATTTGACTTGTGCGCGATTAAATATTTTCTTTGCGCAATAATTTTTGGGGAGTGTGTGATTGGGCGTAAATAGTTGACATTGTCTGCGTCTTATTGTTTTTTTATACTTAAAATATTGCGGTGAAAGATTTTATGACTACCTTTGTCGCATAAAATGTTTAACTAGGGATACCGTGGCTAAGAAGATGTATATCATTGCGGGATGCAACGGGGCGGGCAAGACGACTGCCAGCTTCACTATCCTGCCGGAGTTTATGCAGTGCGACGAGTATATCAATGCCGATGAGATAGCACGCGGTCTGTCGCCCTTCCACCCCGAGAGGGTGCCCGTAGAGGCCGGCAAGCTGATGATCTCGCGCATCACTGAGTTTATGAAGAAGGGCACCACCTTTGCCGTGGAGACCACGCTGTCGACCCACTCGTATGTGAACCTTATCAAGAAGGCTCACAAGGCTGGATACATCGTGGAGCTCATTTTCCTGTGGCTCTCGTCAGCCGACGTGGCTGTCAAGAGGGTGGCTAAGCGTGTGGCTGAGGGAGGCCACAATATTCCAGAGGACGTCATACGACGCCGCTATGATGCAGGCATACGCAATCTGATTGAGATATACAGTCAGATCGTGGATCGCTGGATACTGATTGACAACAATTCCACCTCCGTGGTGGTGGCCGAGACCCGCAACGGTGATACTACCGTCTTTGACCTCGACCGCTATAACAAGATACTGAGCCATGATGCATAACGAATATAATTCCCCGCTCACCCCTTATGCGAGGAAGGTGCAGCAAGGCATGGCGGTGGCCAACCGCAAGATGATGGCCCGGGCCTCGGTATTCGGTTACTCGCTGGTGATAGGCTCGCTTGATGGCACTTGTAACGAGAAGGATGCCGCCCAGCTGATGAATGAGCTGCGAAGAACGGCATGGTGGAAACGTCACTTTGACGATTAGAAATGCCTTTCCTCCTATCGTTACCGCCTAGTTTGGTGGAAACTTTCCACTCGCTCACCGGCAAGGATGCCGGCGAGTGGTTTTGTGCAGCAGATCCTGTAGGCAAAAGGCTGGGCTCGGGTGGTGGCACCGTGTGGCTGATGAGGGAAGCCCAGAGCCCCGAAGCCCAAAGTCCCAAAGTCCTAAGCCCCGAAGCCCTCTCTAACTCCCCCTCAAGGGGAGAACTCTGGCGCCAGGGGCCCTCCCTTGAGGGGAGGGTTGGAGAGGGGCTCAGTGCTTTCATCATCATTCATGCCGGGGGATGCAGCCGGCGCATTCCGGCGTATGCTCCGAGCGGTAAGGTGCTCATTCCAATGCCCCCATGTAACGGCAAAAGGGGCCAGACGCTGCTTGACCTGCAGACGGGTCTCTTTGAGCGCATCATGAGGCAGGCCCCTGAGGGGCTGCATACGCTTATTGCCTCTGGCGATGTGCTGATTACTGCGCAGAGTGTGCCGCATATTCCTGATGCCGACGTGGTATGCCTCGGCATGGTGGAGAAGCCTGAGCTGATGCAGAACCACGGCGTCTTTGCCATCAGGCGCGACAAGCCGGAGAAGCTGGATTTTATGCTGCAGAAGCCTTCCGTTGCAAGGATGGGCGAGCTGGAGGACACCCACGAACTGCTGATGGATATCGGCTTGTGGCTGTTGAGCGACAGGGCCGTGGAGCGTCTGAAGACTCTGGCTTCAGATGCCGAGGGCAATATCTGCTTCTACGACCTGTACGGCACCTTCGGCCTTGGCCTCGGCGCCAACCCCGCTAAGTCCGAGCCGTTGCTGGCCGACCTTTCGGTGGCCATCGTGCGGCTTGACGGGGGACGATTCCTTCACTACGGCACCAGCCGGGAGCTGCTCAGTTCCACGGCTGAGGTGATGGGAGAGGGCAGCGTGTTTGTCTTCAATTCCGTCTGCCATGCTCACATCAGCGAAGGGGCTGACAATATCTGGGTGGAAAATTCGCGACTCACTGCTGGCTGGACCCTAAGAGGGCGTAATATAGTTACGGGAGTGATAGCAGAGTCACAGAGTCACAAAGTCGCAGAGTCGCAGAGTCACAGAGTTGCAGAGGGGCCTCTGGTCCTGCAGGATGGACAGTGCGTTGATGTGGTGCCGGTGGGGGAGAGCGACTATGTGCTACGCCCCTACGGCTTTAACGATAAGTTTAGCGGCAGTGTGGCTGATGCCATGTATATGGAGCAGCCCATGGCCGGGTGGATGGCCAGGCGCGGCGTGAGCATTGCCGACTTTGCCTCCGCAGATGATATTCAGGATGCTGAGCTCTTCCCCGTGGTCAGCGACATGACCGCGATGGGCAGACTGCTGCATTGGTTCCTGGATGAAGAGCCTGACAAGGCCGTGACCGCCCTGTGGCGCAGCAGCCGCCGGCTGTCGGCCAACGCTCTCTCCGACCAGGCCGATATGCCGCGACTCTTCTGCCAGCGCAAGGCCCTGTATGAGCAGGCCCTGGCCGATGATATGCATGCTGCCATGAAAGACTCCTGCTCCGACAGGGCATTCTCGCTGCTGCGCGAAGGCCTGCTCAATGGGATAGTCACTGCCAAGAGCTTGCCGCGGCTTGACGTGATGCCCGACCAGGTGGTGTGTGCGCAGAGCCCGGTGAGGGCTGACGTGGCTGGCGGCTGGACCGACACTCCGCCTTACTCAGTCTATAATGGTGGCAGCGTGGTGAACTTTGCATTCAATACTAACGGGCAGAGACCGCTGCACGTATATGTTAAGCCGTGCCCTGACAACTATGCCATAGTGTGCCATAGCGTGGACCTCGGAATGAGTGAGACAATCAGCACATACGAGGACCTGGCCGCATACGACAGGGTAGGGTCGCCATTCTCCATCCCCAAGGCAGCATTGGCGCTGGCTGGTTTCCTGCCGCGCTTCTGCAAGGAGGAGTATGGCAGCCTGCGCCAGCAGCTGGAGGCCTTCGGCTGCGGATTCAGTATCACCACTGTAGCTGCCGTGCCCGCAGGCTCAGGCTTGGGCACCAGCAGCATACTTGCCGCCACGGTGCTGGGGGCTTTGTCAGACTTCTGTGCCCTGCACTGGACCGAGGCCGAGATATGCCGCCGCACTCTTGCGCTGGAGCAGTTGCTTACCACCGGCGGTGGCTGGCAGGACCAGTATGGCGGGGTGTATGGCGGAATAAAGATGCTTGCCGGCAACAAGGGCTTTGAGCAGGATATAGCCGTAAGCATGCTGCCCAGTGCGCTGTTTGGCGGTGATCAGGCAGGATGCCACCTGATGTACTACACCGGCATCACCCGTACCGCCAAGCATATATTGGTGGACATCGTGAAAGGCATGTTCCTGCATGAGGAGGAGCGCATGGCCATACTCGGCGAGATGAAGCAGCACGCCCTTAATATGCAGCACGCCGTGGAGAGGGGCGACTTTGAGGGCTATGGCCGATTGGTGCGCCATTCGTGGGAGCTGAACTGCCGCCTTGACAGTGGCACCGACCCCGCCAAGGTGAGGGAGCTGTGCAGCCGCATTGATGACCTCTGCCTAGGCTATAAGTTGCTTGGGGCCGGAGGAGGCGGATATATGTATATGGTGGCCAAGGATGCCGAGGCCGCCCGGCGACTGCGCTGCGAGCTTACCGACAATCCGCTATGCGCCACCTCTCGCTTCGTGGATATGGAGATTGCAGACACCGGACTGACAATATCCCGGAGCTAGGGAGAAAAGGAAAGAATAGCTTAGACAGAGCCAATAGTGCCTATAGTTCCTATAGTATCTATAGTTCCTATAAAAAATAAAAAGATGATTAAGCAAGACCCGCTACAACTGCTCGCCGATCTTACCCTGCGCCTGCAGGAGGACCCCGACAATGCCGACCTGCTGATGCAGCGCGGACAACTGCGTTACCAGATGGGTGACAAGAATGGCTCATGGCAGGACTTGCAGCGAGCCCTGGAGCTTAAGCCTGCGCTGATGGCCTCTATCACTGGCGAGGCCAAGACGCCGGAGCGGAAAGTGTTTAAAATGCCCAAGAATTGATAATTGTAAAATTTTAAAGATAT
>CADAZW010000015.1:0-7250 GCA_902792555.1 uncultured Bacteroidales bacterium
TATGCCGACAGAGATGTTTCTGCATTTCTTCAAATCGCTAAGTGACAATGCCAAGATGAATCTTAACATTAAGGCAGAAGGTCAAAACGAGCATCATAAGATTGAGGGAATCTTCAAGTCATTTGCTAGAGCATTGCGTATGGCACTCGCTCGCGACACTGAACATCTCCAACTGCCCTCGTCAAAGGGAGTCCTATAATTTTGAAAGCAAAAAAGGATGAAATAATCTAAATTTTCATACAAAATGTAGCCACAATAGAAAACTTTTACTATATTCGCAGCTGAATATCAAACATCAAAGACTATAACGACATGAATCTTAAAGACATTGTATCCCAGTTTGCCATTGAAGGCGAAGTGAAAGACATTGCCCCGTTTGGCGGTGGTCTTATCAACCACACTTACAAGGTTACTACTGAAGGTAATGCACCCGATTATGTTCTGCAGAATGTGAATGTGGCAGTTTTTCCCGACATTGACCTTCTGATGAATAACATCGTTGAGGTGACTGGCCATATCCGTAAGAAATTAGAGGCAGCCAACACCCCTGACATCGACCGTAAGGTGCTACACTTTATTCCAGCCAAGGATGGTAAGATGTACTACTTCGACGGTGAGAAATACTGGCGCATTATGATATGCATTCCTGACTGTGTAACCAAGACTGGCGTCAGCATTGAGAGTGCATACATTGTTGGTGAGACCTTCGCAAACTTTCAGGCCATGCTGGCCGACATTCCCGCGCAACTGGGTGAGCCGATCAAGGATTTCCATAATATGGAGTGGCGCTTACAGCAACTCAAGGATGCCATCGCAGCCAACAAGAGTGGCCGCGCTGATGAACCCGAAGTAAAGGAAATATTGAAAGATATCTTCGACCGCGCTGACGAGTACTGTAAGGCTGAACGTCTTTATCGCGAAGGCAAGCTGCCAAAGCGTATCTGTCACACAGTGATGCCTTCCTTTATCTTCTCCGACTTTGGCGATTTCCTGCGTTCAGCAGCAAACACCACTGTGGAGGATGACCCCGACCTCTCAAAGGTTAGCTTCAACTTCGATATTTTTAAATCTTTCACCAAAGGTTACCTAAAGGGAGCCGCAAGTTTCATTACTCCTATAGAAATTGAAAACCTACCTTTCGCAACCGCCCTTTTCCCCTACATGACACTCGTGCGTTTTATTGCAGACTATATCAACGGCGACGTTTACTTCCATTGCAAGTATCCTGAGCACAATCTGGTACGCAGTCGCAACCAACTGAAACTCACCAAGTGCGTAGAAGCAGCCTTCCCGCAAATGGAGGCCTTCATTGCCGAACAACTAAAGGTTTAATATAAGAAGCAGAAATACCCTAATCAAACAGACAGGTCGAGTGCAATTGCCGTATTTTTACAGGCAATGCGCTCGACCTTTTACATTTTTTTAAGTACCAAAAGGGAATTTATAAGATAAAATAATTAACTTTGCAAAATAATGAAAGCGACTATTAAAAATATCACTGTTATACTGACGTTTGCCATAACATTAAGCATCGTGGCAAAGACACCGCCATTGCCAGTACTGAAAGTTGAGTTTCCGGGCAAATTTAAGAAGGGAATGGACTATATACAGGGCACAATGAGCCTCACTGATGAGCAAGGACTGACAGTGGAGCTCTCGGCCAAGTTCAAGACGCGTGGCGCCACAGCCCTTAACTACTCTATGAAGCCATCTTTCAACATGAAACTGAGAGAACCCGATGACACAGAAAAAGATAGCACCCTTTTGGGACTAAGAAGCTGCTCTTCGTGGATACTCGATGCTATGGCTATAGACCAGATATGTATGAGAAACCGCGTATGTTTCGATATCTGGAATTCTTTTTCCCAGCTACCATACTACACCGAGTATAATGGACGCAACGGTATTGTGGGCAAGTTTGTTGAGGTATATATAAATAAAGAATATACAGGCATATATTGCCTTAATGACAGAATCAACCGCAAGTTGCTTAATCTGAAAAAAGTAAAGTCAGGTGAAACTGGCGACACTATCCGTGGCGTACTCTATAAGAATGGCACCACTGATATTGGCGACCAAAACACGCCAGGTTACTTTAATGACTATACCATCTGCGTGGCGCAATGGCACGATGCATGGGAATTGACCTACCCGGAAGAATATGCCCGTGAAGAGGTGTGGGCTCCGCTGCAAGAATACTACAAAAACAAAAGCAGCTATTCCTACATAAAAGAACACTTCTTTTTGGAGAATCTTGTTGACTACACGCTCTTCGTCATGGCATTCTCTATTGGCGACAACTGGGGCAACAAGAACAAATACTTTTCCATACGCAACATTAACAAAGCCGAGGACAAGAGAAACTGCATAGTAGTAACCCCATGGGACCTTGACACCTCGCTGGGAGGCAATTACAATGGTACATACTACGGAGGTAACTATAGCAATTGGCCTATAGCAAGCATAGTGAATTCTGCATCACCTCCCTTTTCTACTTGTTTAAGAGAAAAGGAATTTAAGAATATGCTCCGCGAACGTTGGCTAGACCTGAGAGAATATGAGCTCTCCGTAGATTCGGTTGCTCGCCGACTGTATAGCTACTGCGAATTATTTTATGAAACCGGAGCATGGCAGCGACAACAAGAGTGGATTGCCAAAATTAAATACAAGCCTATGCACTGCACAGATTTGCGCTCCGAAGTCAACCAAGTCGTAGGCTGGTATCAGAATCGTGTGGCTGAAATTGACAATTACTTTGGCATAGAACCAACTGGAGTGAACGATGCAGTCAACACAACAGAAACCAACACACGCCAATATACCATATACGGCAATCCGGCTAGCCCAGGATACAGAGGTATAGTTGTACAAAAAGGAAAGAAGATTCTTGTAAAATAAAACTAAAATAATATGGTAACCATCAATTCCTATGACGAATTCGCCCAATTGCTGGGCAAGAATATTGGTGTAAGCGACTATGTAGAGCTCAACCAGGAGCGTATCAACCTTTTTGCTGATGCCACATTGGATCACCAATGGATTCATGTAGATACGGAAAAAGCCAAAGCCGAATCACCCTTCAAGAGCACTATTGCCCACGGATATCTGACGCTGTCGATGTTACCTTATCTTTGGAATCAAATAATTAAGGTAAACAACCTCAAGATGATGATCAACTATGGTATCGACAAGATGAAGTTTGGCCAGCCTGTGCTCAGCGGTCAAAAGATCAGGTTGGTAGCCGACCTTCACAACATACAGAATCTGCGTGGAGTATGTAAAGCTGAAATCAAGTTTGCCTTGGAAATTGAGGGGCAAAAGAAAAACGCCCTTGAAGGTATCGCTATTTTCCTCTACTATTTTAGCAATTAGCAAAAACACAATTAAATCCTCTAAAACATATATAACATTAGCAATATGGAGCAACAGGTCATCATCACCCATCCTGAAGTAACGGAGACAAGACCAGTGTCGCTGGAATGCGATGTGGTGCGTTTTCAAAACAACAAGGAAAAATGGGTGGCTTTCGTAGGACTGCTTAATGGCTATCCCTATGAGATTTTTACCGGTCTGCAAGACGACGATGAAGGTATAGTACTGCCAAAATCAGTAACCAAAGGCCGCATAATCAAGGCAATGAATGAAGACGGCACCAAGCGCTATGACTTCCAATTTGAAAACAAACGTGGATACAAGACCACTGTTGAAGGACTCAGTGAAAAGTTCAACAAGGAATACTGGAACTACGCTAAACTTATCTCTGGCGTACTACGCTATCGTATGCCCTTAGAGCGTATAGTTAGGCTCGTCAGTCAGCTTCAACTGGATGATGAGAGCATCAACAACTGGAAAAATGGTGTAGAACGCGCACTCAAGAAATATATAAAAGACGGCACCCCTGCCACTGGTCAGATATGCCCTAACTGCCATCAAGAAGCAATGGTTTACCAAGACGGCAACTTGCTTTGCAACAATTGCGGTGCAACAATTAAGACATAATTATATCTCTGATTTAGATCGTCAAATTAAATGTATGATATAACAAAGAGGCGTTCCGTTAGGAAATATTCGAACCGAGAAGTTAGCGACGATCAGCTCCGCTCACTATTGCAACGCGCAGAGCAGACTCAAACAATGGGTAACTTGCAGCTTTATAGCGTTGTGATTAACCGTTCGCCCGAGATGAAAGCTAAATTGGCGCCTGCTCACTTCAATCAGCCAATGGTAGAACAGGCACCTGTAGTTCTCACTTTCTGCGCCGACTATAACCGCTGCACAAAATGGTGTAATGAGCGTAAGGCAACTCCTGGCTACGATAACTTCCTCTCTTTTCTCAATGCTGCCACTGATGCCCTACTATATTGTCAGACATTCTGTCATCTGGCAGAAGAAGAAGGACTGGGACTCTGTTTCTTAGGCACCACTATTTACAATGCACAGCAAATAGTCGATAATCTACAGCTTCCCCGCCTTGTGATGCCTGTGGCAACAATCACCCTCGGCTGGCCCGATGAAGCCCCCCCTGTGTCTGATCGTCTGCCGCTGGAGGCCATCATACATGAAGAGACCTATAAGGCGTACACCGCAGAATCTATAGATGCCTTCTATTCGCCCAAGGAAGAACTGGAAGAGAACAAGCAATTTGTTGAGATAAACAACAAAGAAACTCTGGCTCAAGTCTTCACAGATTGTCGATACAGAGGCGAAGACTGCAAAGTCATATCCAGCCAACTGCTTGAGGTTCTCAAAAAACAGGGATTCCTTAATTGACTCTGCCATGCTGGAAGAGAAAAGAATTATTATAGATAATCGGATAAGGGAGGCATGCCCTGATTTCAAGGGAGCTGCAATATACGCCGAGTTTACCCATACCCTCTATTGCCCAGAGCTATGGGCGGAAATAAAACATTCTGCAGAATATTGCCGCCAACAGCTCACCACCGAAACGCTCAAGCAAATGCCCTCCATTGAGGCTACACGTTTGACCTATCGCAAGTTGGGTAAAGATCCCAGTCGATATCGCCCATCAGGAGAGGCACTGGTCAGGCGAATTTTGCAAGGAAAAGATTTATATCAAATCAACACGGCAGTCGATCTTATAAACCTCGCCAGCATGGAATTCGGTTACAGCATCGGCGGCTTTGATTATGAAAAAATCCAAGGAGACACACTCTGCCTTGGAGTTGGGCAAAGCGGCGAACCGTACGAGGGAATTGGTCGAGGAATGCTAAACATCGAGAATCTTCCGGTATACCGCGATACCATAGGTGGTATTGGCACACCTACAAGCGACAATGAGCGCACAGCCCTCAGCCTCGACACCAAACATTTACTTGCTCTAGTCAACGGATATGACGGCAATGCCCTCAATGTGATGGCTTGCGCGCAAAGGATAGGTGAACTGCTATCACTATATGCAAACTGCCGAAGTTGCAATATCCTCTCCTACTGAAAAGAAATCTAAAAAGAGACACGCCGCTTCTAAACAAACATTAAAAAAGGTGGCGTTTCGACACTAAAAGAAGAAAAAGCTCTACGGAAACCATTATTTTCCAACATATTTTGCCTAACTTTGCCTATTGTAATTTATAAAAGGCATATTATGTCCCACAAAACTAGAATATTCATCACCTCCATTGTCGCAGTGATTGCATTCTTCTGTCTAAATGTCAGTTCAAGTGCATTCACCGTAGTTCTAGATGCCGGACACGGAGGCAAAGACCCAGGCGCCCTTGGCACATACTCCAAGGAAAAAAACATTAATCTAAATGTCGTATTGAAACTCGGCAAATTAATCGAGCAGAACTGCCGCGGCGTAAAAGTTATCTACACGCGTAAAACCGACAAATTCATCGAACTGGACGAGCGTGCCAACATTGCCAACAACGCAAAGGCCGACCTGTTTATTTCCGTACACACAAACTCTACAGCCTCAGGCAATACTGCACGTGGTTCCGAAACATATTCACTCTCGCTGGAAAGAGCAACAGCCAACCTTGAGGTGGTAAAACGCGAAAACTCCGTAATCCAATACGAGACCAATCGCCAGCGCTATGCCATGACATCCGTGGAGAACTCAATAATGAACGAGATAATCCAAGGCAACAACATGCGCACCAGCGCCTTGTTTGCCAAGAGCATCCAAGATGAATATGTGCGTGTAGGACGCCCCAACAAAGGAGTACATCAAGCAGGTTTCCTTGTTCTTCGCAAGACAGCGATGCCAAGTGTGCTGACAGAACTCGGCTTTATCTCAACCCCTAGCGAGGAAGCCTACCTCAATTCTGAGCAAGGAATCAACGAGCTAGCCACCAGCATCTTTAATGCTTTCCGCAAGTATGTATCACCAATCCTTCGCGGCATGGAAGGTTCTTCCGCACAACCAGAGCCTGATGACAAGCCTGCGTTTGAAGCTCCCGCAGACACTCCCGACGATAATGAAACAAAACCGGCAACACAGCCGCAACCCAAACCGGCAGAAAAGACACAGGTAAAACCTGCCGAGAAACCAAAGCAACAACCCCAGACGCAGCCCAAGCAGCAGCTTCAGCATAAGCCACAGAATCAGCCGCAGGCTCAAAATCAGCCACAGGCCAAGCCAACAGACAAACCAACAAATTCCAAATACGAATTTAAGGTCCAGATATGCACATCAACACGTAATCTGCGCCAGGACAGCGAACAGTTTAAGGGACTGAAAGGCGTTGAGAGCCATCCCGTCACTGTAAACGGTCGCCAGCAATATATACACACCTACGGTTCTTCCACCAGCTACGCTGCCATCAAGGACGTGCAAGCCAAGATAAAAGACAAGTTTGCCGACTGCTTCATAGTGGTATTTAAGGACGGCCAGCGCATCAATGGAGAAGAAGCCAATCAAGCAAAAAAGAAACAGCCTTGAAAATAACAAGAGAGATAAAAATAGCCTTATCGGCCATTTGTGCAATTGCCCTGCTGATTTATGGCATCAACTTCCTGAAAGGTGTGAACATCTTTCAGAGCAACAACGTTTATTATGTTGCATTCCAAGACATAACCGGATTGGCTGAGTCCAACCCCGTATATGCAAGCGGCTACCGCATTGGCACTGTGCGCAACATTAATTATGATTACAATAGCACTGGAATGGTGTATGTCAGCGTAGACGTTGAAAAGAATATGCATCTCACTGAGGGAAGCTATGCCGAGCTTGACGCTCAGATGCTGGGTGGAGTCACCATGAACATTATACTTGGTCAGTCCCCGCGAAT
>CADAZW010000015.1:7283-29713 GCA_902792555.1 uncultured Bacteroidales bacterium
TGCCAAAGCTGGACTCGATACTCAGCGGCGTAAACGCCATTGTCAATAATCCCGCCATGCAGCAGACTCTTGCCAATGCCGCCACTCTAACGGAGGAGCTAAAGACCACCACCCGCACCCTCAACGCCCTTATGGCCGGCAATGTGAGCAAGATTGCAGCAAACCTTGAGCCGACCACGCGCCACCTCAATTCCGTTAGTGAGAAACTTGACCAGATTGACTACGCAACCACCATAGCCTCCGTCAATCAGACTCTGACGCAACTGCAACAGTTCACAACCGAACTCAACAATAGCATAAAGCCTACCCTCAATGCTCTTAACAGCTCCAACTCTACCCTTGGACTACTTCTACGCGACCGGCAGCTTTACGACAATCTCAACAACACAGCCACAGCAGCCGACTCGCTGCTCAACAACCTGCGGGAGCACCCCAAGCGATACGTACACTTCTCAATCTTTGGGAAAAAGGACAAATAACAGCAGCCACATCAAAATAACAATTGGGAGGAACGCCAGCAAGCATTCCTCCCAATTTCTTAATACCATATTTATAAATTGCGCGTGCGCACGCGAGGACGTATTACATCAGATACTGGTTAGAGATGCTCTCATTGTTAATAATGCGACTTATAGTCTCGGCAAACAGGCCGGCAATAGTCAACTGCTTCACCTTGGAGCATTTGCCGCGGAAAGGAATAGAGTCGGTAAACACCATCTCCTCCAGTACGGAGTTTTCAATGCGCTCACAGGCAGGGCCGCTCATCACGCAGTGACTGGCAAAAGCGCGGACGCTGTTGGCACCCTGATCCTTGAGCAGTTGAGCTGCCTTGGTGATAGAACCTGCCGTGTCAACCATATCGTCCATAAGGATGACATCATAGCCTTTCACATCACCAATCACCTGCATAGTGGCCACTTCGTTAGCCTTAACTCGTGACTTATTGCACATAACCATCGGACAATCGAAGAACTTAGCGTATGTGCTTGCCCTCTTGCTGCCACCCACATCAGGCGAAGCGATGCAAAGATTCTTCAGATTGAGGCTCTTGATGTAAGGAATAAAGATTGACGATGCATACATGTGGTTGACAGGCACATTGAAGAAGCCTTGCTCCTGATCGGCATGGAGATCCATGGTCAGCACACTAGTAATACCTGCCACGCTCAACAAATCGGCAACCAGCTTGGCGCCGATGCTTACGCGCGGTTTGCTTTTGCGGTCCTGTCGCGCCCAGCCGAAATAAGGAATAACGGCATTCACCGTGCGCGCACTGGCCCTCTTGGCTGCGTCAATCATCAGGAGAAGCTCCATCAGGTTGTCAGCATTTGGGAAGGTGGACTGAACAAGGAAGACATCCTTACCTCGGATGCTCTCCTCAAAACAAATTTCAAACTCACCGTCGGAAAAACGGGTCACCTGCATATTGCCCATCGGCATATTCAGGTTTTGGCAAATCTTCTCGGTAAGATACTGAGTACATGTGCCAGAGAAGACAATAAAAGAAGATTTAGAATCCGCCATTGTTATATTAATCAGAAAAGTTATTTATTAAGTTGTTGCAAAGTTACGAAAAAACTTTGAGTTTTTAAGTAACTTCGCGAGAACTTTGTCAGTAGTCGCGCCGTCTTGAAAGAGGCCGGGCCTCTTTAGGCGCGGTCTGACGTCCAAAAAAGTTCGAGAGCGCTGCGGCATAGTTACGAAAAAATGAGAGTAAGACAAAGAAAAAGTCTGTCTTTTATCGGACTAGTCGGACCTGTCTGACTTGTCTGACTTGTCTGACCCGTCCGACTTGTCCGACAAATGGCTCCAAGGCGATTGTGCCTGATTGCGATAATCAAGCCGGGCACGAGTCATCTGTTCGCGGATACCTCCATGCACAACAAATTGACGCTGCTGTGCCTCCAGCAATCGGCGCAGCATATATGTTGCCTGGTTGATTAGCGTGATACAAAGATTGGCGACTTCCTCATCAGACAGTCGCAGCATAAGACTGCTGTATTCATTCTCAAGGCGAGGTGATGCAGCATAGTCGCGCATTGGTTGATAGCGCGGATGCTGAAAAGACCACACTGTTAGTCCATGCGTGCGAAGATAGTCCTGATAGTCAATAAGCAATTCCTCTAAACTGGCTTTGGCTACATTTGTTAGCTTTATCTCTGTTTCTCGCGAGGTAGTGGAGGCTTCACTCCCTTCTGCAATATTTTGTTTGCCAGAGCGAGCAGCCTGCACCATTTGATCTATGGTGCGGTCACCTTTAGACAGATAGGAATGCGCGAAATGATACGTTATATCATAGATTATCTCAGAAATCTTATAGACCCTAAGTTTACGGTATCCGCCATTATTATGGAGAAAAACTTCTGGCATAAAAGCTGCTTTACTAAAGTTCCTTCAAATAGCCCGACAATCTTCTGCAAAATTACTAATAATAATTGAGAGCAAAGCAAAGAAGACGTATTATATTTTTCTGCAATTTATCCGCGCAATACGTAAACAACACTTAAAAGAATGAATTATTGGCGCAAAATTTTGCTATATAATAAATAAGGTGTATCTTTGCAAACAATTACCCGGAATTAATATTGCGACAAACAAAGCGAACAGATATCTTTTTTACTAATCTTAAACAAAAAATCATGAGAAAAATCTTATTTCTTTTTGGGCTGATGCTTGCCTTCGGCGTAAGCACTGCGCTCGCTGCGCTGCCCACAAACAACGTGGTGTCCTCTACGACAGGCAATGAGACCACATTCTACATCAAAGGCAACGCAAACGGCATGAGCTATTTCTGGAATGCCAACACTTCGCCTACCAGAACTGCATCGGAGTATGGCAAATTTGCATTCTATGCCGTGAACGGTGTGGACAATGCCTATTACATCAAGAATGTAACTGCCGGCAAGTGGCTCTCCTATGTTAACACTGCCCTCAGCGACGGCAAGGGTAAGCTCACTCTCGTTGATGCACAGGAGAACTATTTCCTCGTTATCAAGAATGCCAACTACTATTGGATTCGTCCTATCAACAACAACGGCACTCCCACCAGTTACTGCAACTGGCACGGCGGTGTCAGCACATACAACGGTGAGACCATGGGTCTCTACAATAGTTATGCCGACCGTGGCAGCCAGTGGATATTGGTTCAGACTGACAAGGTACTTACCGATGCCAGCCAGATCCAGCCTAACAAGTACTACACCATTGCCCCCTACCGTGGCGGTCTGGCAGTGAGCGCAGACGGCCTCACTGCCACCACGCGCAACTACGGAGATGCAGACGAAAATGCCGACAAGTGGGCTTTTATCACCTATGGCGGCACAAGCTACTACCTCTTCAACCTCAAGTCGCAGACTTTCCTCAAGGGTGACGTATCAATGGGTGCCCTTGCTGATGCTTTCACCATCAGTGATTTCGGCACAAGCGCTGACGGCTATTTCAAATTTCACTTTAATCAAGGCTCAAATACTATCAACGGCCAAAGCAGTGGAATGATCATTGACAGCTGGGGTGGTGCCGATGAAGGCAACCGCATGATGATTGTAGAGATTGGCGATTTTGACAACAGCAATGTTGACGCACTTGTTGCCAATGCAGCAACAGCTGAATTAAACGTGTACAAGAATGCCGTTCTCCAAAGAATAGCCCCCCTCTCGTTCCTTACCACTTACAATGATGTTGTTGCAGCTATCAATGACGCGACAGATAAGGCTGGAGTTAACACTGCACTTAATGGGCTAAACAAATTCTTTACTGCAAAGAATGTAGGCAAAGGCACATACCTTGAAGTCGGTGATGCCAACGCATCATTCAACGCTTCACCAACTGACCATAGCAACTACATACAGCTTGTCTCAGCTGGCGACGGCGAATTCTATCTTAAAGGTTACAAGTCGCAGCGTTATATAAGCGATGTTGCTGTATCTGTGGCCATCACGACTGAAGAAACTCCCACATATCCATTCTTCATCCAGAACATTAATGGTAACTGGGCTATGCGTCCTGTAAAATGGGCAGATACAGGATGGAGCAATGGTTATCATTATATACATGCCGGCGGCAGTGGCTGCGTTGGATGGGCAAGCGACAATGAAAATTCGCAGTACACATTAGTTGAGGTGGCAGACCCCGATGCAGAGGTTAACGTTACCTATGCTCTCTATTACCTAAATGAGAAGATTAATGAAGTAACAACGAAGTCTGGCGTTGGCTTAAGCCCTGTTGCGCCCGATGCTTTTGTTCGCGACTTTGTTGACCTCGCTGTTGAGAACACCACCATCACAACCGCCAACCAAACAATCCGCGTGGATGCAACATGGACCGGTCCCTTCGAGCTGAATGCAGACTACGCCTCTATCGCCAAGTGGTACGACATGTCGATACGCAACACATGGTATGTAACCAGCGACAACAAGGCTGAAGACGGAGCCCTCAAGACTGTCAATGCCAACGCTATGGGTCTGGCTGAAGATGCCTATCAATGGGCATTCGTAGGCAACCCCTACAACATCAAGCTCTACAACAAGGCAGAAGGAAGCACCAAAGCCTTCGCTTGGACTTCCACCAACGATGGCTCTATACCCGCCTTTGTTGATGCTGCAACCGCCAACTCATGGTGGGTACGCAAGAGTACGACTTCTGATCAAGCAACATATTCAACTGCGTTCCTGCTGACCGTTCCTGAATATGGATGGCAAGTAAACCAGTTCGGCGGCGAGGGTGGCTCGCTGAAAGTATGGCGATCCAATGGCACTCACGATGCAGGCTCTGCATTTAAGGTATTTGATGTGCCCGACGACTTCTCCGAATACGCTGTAGCAGAAATCCTGCCCTACCTCGAGACCAGCGGATACTACGCTCTTACAGATGCCGCAAAGGCAGAGATTGGCTGGGATGACAGCTTCTCCACCTCTTGCCCGTTTGCCGCATACAAGGCCATGAAGCAGGCCCTGCAGGCCAAGCTGGCTGATGGGAGCAGCGTAAAGAAGCCCGGAACCGGATACTATCGCCTCCAGAGCAAATATTATCCTGGCAAATACATGAGCTACAGGATTTTTGACGATAATGGAACGGTAGCCCATTCCATTTGTGCAGTGGATAATAGCTCAGACATTACCTCCATCGTCAAACTCACTGCAGTCGAAAATAACAAATACACCCTTTCTATTGAAGGTGCGTACGTTCCTGTTCCAAAAACAAGCACAAAAATGGAGCTTGCAGATGCTCCCGTTGAATTTACTGCTATCAGTTCACATATTGGTGCAGCAGCCTTCAACACAAATAACCAAGAAGAAGATAGAGACCGTGCCATCCACTGCGCCAGCACCCAAAGTTACTATTGCGTAGGCTGGACTTACAATGCTGAGGCATCAGAGTGGACACTTGATGATGCCACCACATTCTCCATCACTATGCACGCCGGCGAAAGCAGCTATTGGGCAACTCTCAATGCTCCGTTTGGCGTAGAGCTGCCTGACGGCACCGAGGCCTTCGTGGGTATAAAAGACGGAGGCAACCTCGTGCTCACCAGCATCGGCACCAATGTTCCCGCCAACACTCCCGTTGTGCTCAAGGGCAACGCTGCCAGCATCACTGCTACCATCAACGATGAGATTCCCGCCATTAACATCGCCAACGACCTTCAGGGCCAGAACCTGAGCCAGACCGGAGAGAACGAAAGCCTCCTCTCCCTCGGCATTTACGACGGCGTGGTTGGCTTCTACCAGTATGAGGGCATCATCGGTGCAAACAAGGCATTCCTCAACAACACCGCCGGTAGCGGAGCAAACGGCTTCAAGTTCGTCTTCGCCGACGAAGATCCCACTGCTGTCAATGGTGTGAAGGCTGCCTCCGAAGCTGCCACCTACTTCGACCTCTTCGGCCGCAAGGTAGTCGCTCCCACCAAGGGCAACCTCTACATCCAGAACGGCAAGGTAGTGAAATATTAATACGTAAACAGCTAAAACAGTATGAAGAAAAAATATAATTCACCTATTTGTGAAGCATACACTCTGCCTTCGGGCAGCCTATGCCAGACAGTAGTCGTCAGCGGCGACAAGAAAGTCAGCGGCGAGAGCGGCGGATGGTCCAATAAATTCTGGGGCCTCACCGAAGAGGATGAGGAAGAAGAGAAAGACTTCGACTGGGATTAGCAGTGTTTACTATTAGTCAACTTACAGTTAACTATTGTAGATACAAGCTAATACACGAAACCTGATAATTATTTCAGCCGCTGGTGCCTCCGGGCATCGGCGGCTGAATCGTATATATGTATATTGCTGCCAGTCAGAAGAAATAATGGGCTGCGGAAAACAGGTCTGGAGTAAAGGATTTCAGCGCACAAGGAGAATTTCAATATTCAGCCGGAGAGAAAACAAAACCGCGTGCACGCTGCCGGTCTTGACGCGGTTTTTCAAGCTCTCAACGCGGATTTTGAAATTCTTGACGCGGTTATTTAAGATCTCGACGCGGATTTTTAAATTACAGGCGCGGATTCTTCAATTCCTCACATTGCTATATCATATAACGCATACCCATGAGATATTAACTCCGAGAAAGCGCCACATAAATCCGCAAATGAAAATCCTTATTGCGAGAATAAAAAATCTAATCGCGCAGAGCCGTTCAGTTTCGGCGCGATTAGATTTGATTTCAGCGCGATTAGATTTCGTTTCGACGCGATTAGATTTTGCTTCGGCGCGATTAAATTTTGCTTCGACAGGCTCAACAACAACTTCGACTGATTCTGCTTCCGCTTCGGCGGGCTAAGCATCAACTTCGGCGGGCCTAGCATCAACTTCGGCGCGATTTTGTGTCGAACCGGCCGAATATGGGCAAAGCGCTTGGCTATGAAATGATGTCAATGCCCATATATGGCTGGAGGGCAGCGGGAATGCGGATACCCTCGGGCGTCTGGTTGTTCTCGAGCAGGGCTGCGACTATACGAGGCAGCGCCAGGGCGGACCCGTTGAGGGTATGGCAGAGGGTTATCTTCTTGCCGTCCTTGCGGTAGCGGCAATGGAGGCGATTGGCCTGGTATGTATCAAAATTGGAGACGGAGCTAACCTCCAGCCAGCGCTTCTGTGCCTCGGAATATACCTCGAAATCGTAGCAGATGGCGGCTGTGAAACTCATGTCGCCGCCACAAAGGCGCAGTATGCGGTAAGGCAGCTCCAGCTTGACGAGAAGCCCCTCGACATGGTCGAGCATCTCCTGGTGACTCTGGCGGGAGTGCTCGGGAGTGTCGATGCGGACTATCTCCACCTTGGAGAATTCGTGCAGACGGTTGAGACCGCGTACATCCTTGCCGTAGCTGCCGGCCTCGCGGCGGAAGCACTGGGTATAGGCACAATTCTTGATTGGCAGGGATGCCTCATCGAGGATGACGTCACGGTAGATATTGGTAACCGGCACCTCTGCCGTCGGTATGAGATAGAGGTCGTCGAGGTTGCAGTGATACATCTGTCCCTCCTTGTCGGGCAGCTGGCCTGTGCCGTAGCCGCTGGCCTGGTTGACCACTGTGGGCGGCATAATCTCGGTATAGCCGGCCTTGCGAGCCTCGTCGAGGAAGAAATTGATGAGCGCTCTCTGCAGGCGTGCGCCAAGTCCGGTATAAACAGGAAATCCTGCGCCGGTAATCTTCACGCCGAGGTCAAAGTCGATGAGATTATATTTCTTTGCCAGTTCCCAGTGAGGCAGGGCGTTCTCGGGCAGGGTGGTGTTTGTGCCGCCGGTCTTTACGACCACGTTGTCTTCGGCTCCGAAGCCCTCGGGCACCTCGTCATAGGGCACGTTGGGAATGGTGTAGAGCAACTGCTGCAGCTGCTCCTCCAGCTCAGCCTTCTTGTCCTGCATGACCTTGGAGTCTGCCTTTAGTCCGGCAACGTCGGCCTTGGCCTGCTCGGCCTCGTCCTTCTTACCTTCGCGCATCAGCAGGCCGATAGATTTGGCAATCTTGTTCTGCTGAGCCAGATTCTCATCGAGGTGAGTCTGACACTCCTTGCGCTGATTGTTGACATCCAGCACCTGGGCTATCACCTCCCCGGCATTGGCAAAGTGCTTCTTGTTAAGACCGGCAATGACAGCTTCCTTATTGTCTGTGATTTGATTAATTGTAAGCATTATTTTGGGTGTTTTGAATTTCCGTGTAAGAATTTATCGTGCAAAATTAGCATTTATTATTATAAAATTGGGTACAGTTGACGAAAAAAGAATTTTTTGTCGTAACTTCGCACCATGAAATACGTTAAAGCAGGTTTTGCATTTATAGTTTTTGCCATAGTTGGAGCATTGTTTGGCTATGCTCTCTATTGGGCGTTTAATCAAGTCTATCCGCTGGGACTTCTGGTTGACAGGTGGGGCATCATCGTTGTGCTGACGTTCTTCTCCGCCCTCGTGTTCTTCACTCTGCAAATGATGGTAGATTTGGTAGAGGCGCTGTGTAAGCCCATCCGCAGGATTGGAGGGCGATACAGGATTGTAGGCATGGCTGCCATCGCAGAATATGTCATTTATTGCCTATGGTCGCTCTATAACCTGTGGGTGGTGTACTATAAGTTCCACTTCACCGGCATGAACGACATGGAGTGGCCTAAATTTACTATGGCGGTGTTGATGAGCTTAATCACCATCGTTTGCTATGGCCTCTGCATCACCTCTGCATGGGGACCGAAGGACATGGGAAAGCGGCAGTCGTCGTAGAACAGTCCCCTCTATCTTTCCTTCAAGGGGAAGGACTCCTTCCCCTGAGTAGAGGATGGGTGAAGGGGCTGCGCTTTAACTTTCGTACTTTTGAACTGTCTGACAAAAGAGAATGATATACAGCAAGGACGTCATAGACTTCGTAAAACTTGCGGCAGACTATTGCCTCAAGCTGGAGCACAGTCGCGAGGCTACTCCGCGGGAGTTGGTGAAAGCAATGCTCAACTCCCTACCTTATTTATATATAAAGGGCACCGCCCTCCTGGAGACTACGGGCGAAAACGACCTGATGAGCATCGACCCTCAAGTGACGGAAGAAGACTACAACTTCGTCCGCAACGGAGTCTATGATGTGCTGGGACGCTACGATGAATATCTCGATGTGTTTGTGGAGGACATGAAATACAGCGACAAGCCTATCCTGCGCAGCGTGTCGGAGGATCTGGCCGACATCTATCAGGACCTGCGCAACTTCCTTGCCGTTTACCGCGACGGAATAGAGGAGATGATGACTGCCGCCCTCTATGAAGTGCTGGACAATTTTAAGGAATACTGGGGACAGAAGTGCGTAAACGTGATGCGCGCCCTGCACGACATCCTCTACCAGCAAATGGCAGAGGAAGAGTACTAGCCGCACCGTCAGAGCCCGCGAGCAACCACACATGAAAAAGATTTATGCTCAGATAGACAAGCGACTTGTAGACGAGATGCCCATTGAGCAATTTGAGGGCAGGATATTCACCGTCAGCACCGTAGAGGAATGTAACAAGGCTACCAGATATCTCGGAGATTTCGAGTTCCTCGCCATTGACACCGAGACGCGTCCCACCTTCAACAGCAGCGAAAACCACAAAGTAGCCCTCCTGCAAATATCCACCGAGGACACCTGTTTCCTCTTCCGCCTCAACAGAATCGGCATACCCGACAGTCTGGCCAGGCTGCTGACTAACCCGCGGCAGACCATGATAGGACTGTCGCTCCACGACGATATCCGCGCACTCAACCAGCGGCGCAGACTGAAGGCCATACACCATATAGAGCTCCAGAAAAAGGTGAAGGAAATCGGCATCTTCGACATGAGCCTGCAGAAGATATATGCCAACATCTTCGGCAAGAAAATCTCAAAGAGCAAACGCCTGACCAACTGGGAGGCACCAATCCTGACCGAAGGGCAGAAGCGCTACGCGGCCATCGATGCATGGGCCTGCCTGAGGATTTACAAGCAACTCGGCCGCTTCAGCACTGGCGAAGACTACGAATACATCGCCCCAATGAACAACGACCGTATACTGGACCTATATCTTAAGGAAATGCTTGACGGCATTGCAAAAGCAAGACAGAAACACACCACATAAATGTACAGCAACATCTATTTACGCAAAGGCAAAGACCAGAGCCTACGCAGATTTCACCCTTGGGTATTCTCCGGCGCAATAGCCAAGCACGACGGCGAACTTAAGGAAGGCGACATAGTCCGAGTGATTGACAGCGAGGGCGAATGCCTCGGCGTAGGCCATTACCAGATCGGCTCCATTGCCGTAAGGATGCTCAGCTTCAACGACATTGTGATTGACCAAAATTTCTGGGCCAAACACATCAACGCGGCGCTGGAGATGAGACGCAGCATCGGAGTGATAGAAGATGACAACAACATGTTCCGCCTGGTGCATGGCGAGGGAGATCAGCTGCCGGGCCTGATTGTTGACATCTATGCCAACGCGGCAGTGATGCAGGCCCACAGCGTGGGTATACACAAGCAGCGAAAGGAGATAGCCGAAACGCTGCGCAGCCTCCTGCCCAACCTGGATTGCATATACTACAAGAGCGAGACCACCCTACCCTACAAGGCCAACCTCAGTGAAGAAGCAGGCTTTCTGTACGGCAAGCCAATGGACCTCATAGCCGTAGAAAACGGATTGAAATTCCACATCGACTGGCTCAAGGGGCAGAAGACAGGCTTCTTCCTCGACCAGCGCGACAACCGCGCCCTCATCGAGCGCTACTCCAAGGGCAAGAAAGTGCTCAATATGTTCTGCTACACTGGCGGATTCTCCGTCTATGCCCTGCGCGGAGGCGCCGAGGCTGTACACTCTGTTGACAGCTCAGAGCGTGCCATCGACGTAACCGACCGCAATATAGCCCTCAACTTCGGCAACACCTCGCGCCATCAATCGTTTGCCACCGATGCCTTCAAGTATCTGAGCGAAATGGACGACAGCTATGACCTTATCGTGCTCGACCCTCCCGCTTTTGCCAAACACCGCGACGCGCTGCACAATGCCCTGAAGGGTTACACACGCCTCAACGCCAAGGCCATGCAAAAAATCAAGCCTGGCGGAATACTGTTCACCTTCAGTTGCTCGCAGGCAGTCAACAAGGACCAGTTTCGCCTCGCCGTATTCACTGCAGCCGCCCAGAGCAAACGCTACGTACGTATACTCCACCAACTCCACCAGCCGGCAGACCACCCCATCAATATCTACCACCCAGAAGGCGAATATTTGAAAGGATTGGTACTGCAGATAGAATAAAAATACCAAAACTGCGCGTTTATTCATGTTTTTGCATGCTAATCGGAAAAAAATACAAATAAAAATTTGGCGGCAAAAACAAAAACCACTAATTTCGCGTCAGTTTTCATGGTATTAGATTTAAGGTTAGCAAGGATTGGATGTCGGGAGACAAACAATCCTTCTTTTTTTGTTTATAAATATTCATTCATATTCCATCTGCGGTACCCCTATTCCGTCATCGGTCATCAGCGACGCTATCATTCAAATCATACAGCACGATGTTTAATCATGCGCCCATGCCGCCACACAATAAACAAACAAAAAATGCGTTTACAAGAATATGGCATGGATTAACAAGACCAAGAAGATTAAGTACATCCTCATTACGGCGGCAATCGTGATTGCTGCCATCTCGCTGGTGTACTCCCATTTCCTGGTCAAGGACCTTGAGAAGGAGGCAGGCAACAAGATGGCCATCTGGGCCGAGGCCATGCACTCGCTCAACAATGCCGATGAAAATACCGACCTCAACCTTGTGCTGAAGATTCTGAACACCAACAACACCATACCCGTTATCGTGATAAACGACGACGGCGAGGTAGAAATGACACGCAACATTGAATATGCCGACCTCTCCGAGAGCGACTCCATCAGCAAGCTGAAGGAGGACGTGGAATACATGCGCAGGGCCGGGCACTCAATAAAAATAAACTACACCACGCCGGACCAAGCCTCAGCGGACGACACAACTCCCACAGTAGGAGATTCTCTGTCCACTGCCAGCACAGAGGCAGAGCAACCCTACATGGAGATACTCTACGACAACTCGCTGGTGCTCAAGCGGCTGGCCATATACCCCTACATCCAGATTGCCATCCTCACTCTCTTCGCCATCATCATACTGTTTGTGATAGTCAGCTCGCAGAGGGCAGAGCAAAACCGCGTGTGGGTGGGCCTCACCAAGGAGACGGCCCATCAGCTGGGCACCCCCATCAGCTCACTCATGGCTTGGGTGGAGATGCTGCGCGACAGCTATCCCGAAGACCCGATGATACCGGAGTTTCAGAAAGATGTGGACCGCCTCAATCTGATAGCCGAGCGCTTCTCAAAGATAGGCTCGCTGCCAGAGCCTAGGCAGGAAAGCATCAACGAGGTAATCTGGCATGTGGTCAACTATCTCAAGCCGCGTTCGTCGGCGGGAGTGAAAATCAACTGCCATCTGCCTGAGCAGGAGTGCAGCGTGATGATGAACGCCTCGCTATTTGAGTGGGTGATTGAGAATCTCTGCAAGAACGCCATAGATGCCATGGAGGGCAAGGGGCGCATCGACATCACGGTAAAGGAGGAGCCCAAAAGGCTGGCCATAGAGATAGCCGACACCGGCAAGGGCATCGCCAAAGGGCGCTTCAAGTCGGTCTTTGAACCTGGCTACACCACCAAGAAGCGCGGTTGGGGACTAGGCCTGTCACTGGCCAAGCGAATTGTTGAGAAATACCATAAGGGCAAAATATTCGTCAAGTCCTCCGAGCTAGGCAAGGGCACAACCTTCCGCATTGAGCTGAAGAAATAGAAAGGGATTCCTTCGCTGGAAAGAAAGCATACACAGTCCTAAAAACAGTGAAGTTTGCAACCCGATTGGCACATTTAGCTGTTTTATGTGTGGATTTTGGGGCGTAAAAGTGAATTTGTGGAGCATTATGCACTACTATTCAACAAAAAAGTATTAACTTTGCGGCTCACAAAGAGCGCCATGCCCGCTGAAAGGCAGGCTTGCCGCGTTCTAAGCAGATGGATATGTCTATCATTTTAGATCTGAGGCAAAATTTCAGTCAGCCGCTCACAGCGGAGCACGCCATAGACAGCAAAATGCTGACATCGGTGGAAAACTCTCTGCTGAAAGGCGGCAGCCTAACGGCCACCATCACCGCGCAGCAGGCTCCGAAGGGGCTAAAGCTGACCATCGCCACACATGGCAAGGCACTGGTAGAGTGCGACCGCTGCCTCGAGGATATGGAAGTGGACATTGACACTTGCAACGAACTGACGATACTCTCCGCCGACCACTACGAAGACGCCGACGACGTGATCTATGTAGAGCAAGGCCGCAAGGAGCTTGACCTCTGGCCCTTTGTGTATGACTTCATCGCCCTGGCCATCCCGCTGACCCACTCCCACCCCGAAGGCCAATGCAATCCGGAGATGGAGAGCCGGCTCAGCCAATATATGGTACAGCAGGAAGAACCTGAGGAGTGAAGAGGACAGAACGACACAATAGTTTGAAGTTCAAAAAATAGAAACTAACATTATTAAAATAACAAGAAAATGGCACATCCTAAAAGAAGACAGTCAAAAACACGTACCGCAAAGAGAAGAACTCACGATAAGGCAGTAGCACCTACTTTGGCAAAGTGCCCCAACTGCGGCGAACTCTACGTGTACCACACCGTATGCCCCTCATGCGGCCAGTATAGGGGCAAGGTGGCCATCGAGATGGAAGTAGCAGAGTAGTGTCTAACCTCAATTCCTGACTTAAATGGGACGAATCAATGCAGTCATCACCGGCGTTGGCGGATGGGTGCCCACCTACATCCTTGACAATGAGGAGATGTCCACCATTGTTGATACCAGCGATGAGTGGATTATGGAGCGCATCGGCGTTAAGACACGCCACATCCTAAAGCCCGAAGAGGGCACCGGCACATCGTTTATGATGACCAAGGCCGTGAAGCAGCTGCTCGACAAGACCGGGGTTGACCCCGACTCTATCGATGCAGTCATTGCCGCAACCTGCACCTTCGACTACCACTTCCCCTCCACCGCCTCGCTAATCATTGGCAATCTCGACCTCAAGAATGCCTTCGGCTTTGACCTGGAGGCTGCCTGCGCAGGATTTCTCTACGCCATGGAGCAAGCCGCGAGCCTCATTTGCAGCGGCAGACACAAGAGGGTGATTGTCTGTGGCGGCGACCACATGTCGTCGATGACCAACTATCAGGACCGCAACACCTGCCCCATATTTGGCGACGGTGCGGCCTGTGTGCTGATGGAGGCCACTGAGGAAGAGGTAGGGCTCATCGACAGCTACCTCCGCGTTGATGGCAAGGGCTACGACAATCTCCACATGGCAGCCGGCGGCTCAGCCCGCATGCCGAGCCACGAGACTGTTGATGAGCGCCTTCACTTCGTTTATCAGGAAGGTCGCGCAGTGTTCAAGCACGCCGTTACCGACATGAGCGACGCAGTGGTTACTATCGCCCAGCGCAACGGACTCAACAAAGACAATGTGACATGGATAGTTCCCCACCAGGCAAACGTGCGCATTGAGAGCGCCGTGGCACGCCGAATCGGAGTAAGTGAAGACCACGTGATGATCAACATCGACCACATGGCCAACACCTCCAGCGGCACACTGCCACTCTGCCTTTGGGAGTATGAACCGCTGCTCAAGAAAGGCGACAAAATAATCTTCACCGCCTTCGGAGCCGGATTCACCTGGGGCGCCAGCTACATGATCTGGGGCTACGACGGCAGCAAGTTTGCCGACACTCCCGCCGAGTTCTACAAGGAGGGAATGATCAGCCGCGAAGAGTGGTACGCCAAGAGGCGCAAAGCCCAGCAATAAAGACAGAGGAGTTAACGGGAAGTTAACACACTTCGCTCAAGATAGTTAACGGGAAGTTAACAGGAAGTTATAGCGGCAATGCCGCTCAGGAAGTTTAACAGGGACAACAAGACTCTGCCCACTTCCATACTTGGGACAATCGTCCCGTCAACTTCTTATTAACTTCCCGTTAATTCTTTGTCGACCTCCTTCATAATTTCACAAAATCACACAAACCTATGCCGCACAAATCAGGCTTCGTAAACATAGTGGGCAATCCCAACGTAGGCAAGAGTACGCTGATGAACATCTTCGTCGGCGAGCGTATCAGCATTGCCACCTTCAAGTCGCAGACCACGCGCCACCGCATCATGGGCATCGTTAACGAGCCGGACTATCAGATAGTCTTCTCCGACACCCCCGGCGTGCTCAAGCCCAACTACAAGCTGCAGGAGTCGATGCGCGCTTTCAGCGACAGCGCCCTCAGCGATGTGGACGTACTGCTCTATGTCACCGACACCGTGGAAACCGAAGAAAAGAATGCCGACTTTATTGAAGCCGTAAATGAACTAAGCGTCCCAAAACTTATATTAATCAATAAGATAGACCTCACCGACGAGCGACACCTCGTGGAGTTAGTAGAGGAGTGGAAGAAGCGCGTGCCGGGTGCAGAAATCTATCCCGTTTGCGCCAAGGCAAAATTCAATGTCGACAACGTGATGCGCCGTATCAAGGAGCTGCTGCCCGATTCCCCGCCCTACTTCGACAAGGACCAGCTCACCGACAAGCCCATGCGTTTCTTTGTCTCCGAAATAATCCGTGAGAAAATACTGCTTTACTACGACAAGGAGATACCCTATTGCGTGGAGGTGGTGGTAGATGAATACAAGGAATCAGACGACCTGGTGCGCATCCAGGCCACCATCAATGTGGAGCACGAGAGCCAGAAGGGCATCATCATCGGCCGCGGCGGCTTTGCCCTGAAAAAAGTCTCAACCGAGGCCCGCAAGTCGCTGGAGAAATTTATAGGCAAGAAAATCTTCATCCGTATCTTCGTCAAGGTAGATAAGGACTGGCGCAACTCCAGCCGTGAGCTCACCAACTTCGGCTACAGACAGTAAATATCGGTCCGGCATTATACTGAACGGCAAAAAGATAATCAACCAATAATCCCCCCCCTACAGCCATGGCATTAGTAGCAATCGTAGGCCGTCCCAACGTCGGCAAGAGCACCCTCTTCAACCGACTGACGCAAACCCGTCAGGCCATAGTCAGTGAAATAGCCGGCACCACCCGCGACCGCCAGTACGGCAAGGTGGAATGGTGCGGCCACACCTTCTCCATCGTCGATACCGGCGGCTGGGTGGTCAAAACTGACGACATCTTTGAGGATGAGATACGCAAGCAGGTCACCATAGCCACTATGGAGAGCGACGTCATACTCTTCGTCGTCGACGTGATGAACGGCATCACCGACCTCGACAGCGAAGTGGCCGACATCCTGCGGCGCCAGGATGAGAAACCCGTCATCGTCGTCAGCAACAAAGCCGACTCCAACGAACTCATCTACAACGCCGCCGAGTTCTACGCCCTCGGCCTCGGCGAGCCCATGTGCATCTCCGCTCTCACCGGCAGCGGAACCGGCGACCTGCTCGACGCCATCATCAGCCATCTGCCCGGCGACCGGCAGTCAGAGGCTGACGACGAACTCCCGCGCATAGCCATCGTTGGCCGCCCCAATGTCGGCAAGAGCAGCCTCACCAACGCCCTCATCGGTGAGGAGCGCAACATCGTCACCGACATCGCCGGCACCACCCGCGACTCTATCCACACCCGCTACAACAAGTTCGGCTTCGACTTCTACCTCGTTGACACCGCCGGCATCCGCAAGAAAAACAAAGTCAGCGAAGACCTAGAGTTCTACTCCGTCATGCGCTCCATCCGCGCCATCGAGAACAGCGACGTCTGCATCCTCCTCATCGATGCCGAGCGCGGCATAGAGGCCCAGGACATGAACATCTTCCAGCTCATCCAGCGCAACGAGAAGAGCCTGGTCGTCTTCGTCAACAAGTGGGACACCGTTGAAGAGAAGACCAACCAGACCATCAAGGCCTTCGAGAGTGCCATCCGCGAGCGCATGGCTCCCTGGACCGACTTCAACATCGTCTTCGGCTCAGCAGTCACCCAGCAGCACATCTTCCGCGCACTCGAGCGTGCCAAGGACGCCTACGTCAACCGCAAGCGCAAAATCTCCACCTCCAAGCTCAACGAGGTCCTCCTGCCCCTGATAGAGGCCTACCCGCCCCCATCCATCAAGGGCAAGTTCATCAAGATAAAATACTGTTCCCAGGTGCCCGACACCAAGGTGCCCACCTTCATCTTCTATGCCAACCTGCCCCAGTATGTCAAGGAGCCCTACTATCGCTTCCTCGAAAACAAGATTCGCGCCAACTGGGACTTCACCGGCACCCCAATCCGCGTCTTTGTCAGACAGAAATAGTCCAAAAGACACAAAAAAGCAGTCAATCTATACCTTATTAAATAAATAAGTGATAAATTCGCCAGAAGAAAGAACGAAAACGATAACGAAAACGAAAACAAGTACTATTTGAGATTTGAGGTTTGAGATTTGAGATTTAGCGGTTAGCGGAAAAGTTAGTACCATACGCCCCCGGCCCTACGGGCCACCCCCTCTAGCTTAGAGGGGGAGTCGGCTAACAGCAACTCTCGACCGTTGATAGTTGATAATTGATAATTGATAGTTGATAGTTGATAGTTGATAATTGACAGTTGATAATTGATAATTAGCCAAGTCCGGAAGCTTTGCGACTCTGCGACTTTGCGACAAACAAACAACTTTTTAACCTTTTATTTTTTTAACCTTTTAATTTTTTAACCCCCAACCAACGATATGAGAGTAATTATCAAAGACGATTATGCTCAGGTGAGCAAGTGGGCCGCCGAGCATGTGATTGAGAAAATCAACGCCTTCTGCCCCACCAAGGAAAAGCCGTTCGTGCTGGGCCTGCCCACAGGCTCCACCCCCATCGGCATGTATCAGAACCTCGTCAAGGCCTGTCAGGAGGGCCGCGTCAGCTTCAAGAATGTCGTCACCTTCAACATGGACGAGTATGTAGGCCTGGCCCCCACCCACGACCAGAGCTACCACTACTTCATGCACCAGAACCTCTTCGACCACATCGACTGCCCCGCCGAGAACATCCACATCCTCAACGGCCTGGCCGAGGACCTCGAGGCCGAGTGCGAAGCCTATGAGGCAGAGATAGCCAAGTTTGGCGGCATCCACCTCTTTATCGGCGGCATAGGCCCAGACGGCCATATCGCCTTCAATGAGCCCGGCTCCAGCTTCTCCTCGCGCACCCGTCTCAAGACCCTCACCACCGACACCATCATTGCCAACTCCCGCTTCTTCGACAATGACGTCAACAAGGTGCCCAAGCTCGCCCTCACCGTAGGCATAGCCACCGTCATGAGCGCCCAGGAGGTCATGATCCTCGCTAACGGCCACAACAAGGCCCGCGCCATGCAGCAGGTGGTGGAGGGAGCCATCTCCCAGATGTGGCCCATCTCCTGCCTGCAGAACCATCGCCACGGCATCCTCGTGGCCGACGAGGCAGCCTGCGCAGAGATAAAGGTAGCCACCTATCGCTACTTCAAGGACATCGAGAGAGGGTAAGAGAATTGAAAAAGAAGAATTAGACAGATGAAATCAGAACTTCCATCCTTCAATTCTTCCACCCTTCAATCCTTTAACAAGGAGTGTTACATAATGGCAAAGCCAGTGGGAGCCTCGTGCAACCTGGCTTGCCATTATTGCTATTATCAGAAAGGCACCGACGCCCTCATGAGCGATGCCACCCTGGAGGAGTACATCCGCCAGTATATCGCCATGCAGACCACCGGCCATGCCCTCTTCACCTGGCATGGCGGTGAGCCCATGCTGCGCCCCCTCAGTTTCTACCGCAAGGCCCTTGCTCTGCAGCGCAGGTATGCCGGCAGCATGCATATCGAGAACTGCATCCAGACCAACGGCACCCTGCTCACTCCCGAGTGGTGCCGTTTCCTGTGCGACAACCACTGGCTCGTGGGCATCTCCATCGACGGCACCGAGCCCATGCATAATGCGCACCGCGGTCACACCTGGAGCCGCGTCATGGAGAGCATCCGCCTCCTCCGGCACTACGGTGTGGAGTGGAACGCCATGGCCACCGTCCATAGCGCCAATGCCAGCCAGCCCCTTGAGTTCTACCGCTTCTTCCGCGACACCCTCCGCTGCCGCTATCTCCAGTTCACCCCCATCGTAGAGAGCGACGGCCGCCATGTCCACCCCCTGGCCGTCACCCCTCAGCAGTGGGGCATATTCTGCAGCACCATCTTCGATGAGTGGGTGAGGCGCGACGTAGGCCACATGTTCGTGCAGCTGTTCGATGCCACCCTTGCCAACTGGCTTGGCGTGTCCCCCGGCCTCTGCACCCTCGCCGCCGAGTGCGGCCATGCAGGAGTCATCGAGGCCAACGGCGACGTATACAGCTGCGACCATTTCGTCTTTCCCGAGCACCGCCTCGGCAACATACACAGCGACACCCTCATCAATATGATGTACGGTCCGCAGCAGAGCCGTTTCTCCGCCCTCAAGAGCCTCCTCCTGCCCGATCAGTGCCGCCAGTGCCGCTGGCTCTTCGCCTGCCACGGCGAGTGCCCTAAGAACAGAATCTCCGCCCGAGATCCAAAAGAAATTAGGAATGAGGAATTAGAAATTAGGAATTCTCAAACCTTAAATATAAATTATCTCTGCTCCGGCTACCGCCATTTCTTCTCCCACGTAGCGCCCCAGATGGACATCATGGCCACCCTCTACCGTCAGGGGCGTGCCCCGGCAGAGATAATGAAGAGCCGTTAGCAGAAGGAAAAGATTCGCTTAGCCGAAGGCGAAGGCAAAAGGCGATGAAATCGCGCAAAGGTTGATGCTGAGCCTGTCGAAATTGATGCTGAGCCCGTCGAAGCAAAATCTAATCACGAAGAAACAAAATCTAATCGCGCCAAAGTCAAATCTAATCGCGCCGAAGTCAAAACTAATCGCGCCGAAACTGACTATCTCGGCGCGATTAAATTTTTTCCCTGCGCGATTAGAATTTTTCTTCTCGCGATTGGATTACGGCTTCTCTCAGAACTTCACCAGCCTGCCGTTTACGATGTAAATACCCTTGGGCAACTGACCTTTGTCCGTTGAGGACTGGGGATTAATCTTGCGTCCCTGGAGGTCATAGACGGATTGAGATCCGGCCGTTGTTTCCTTACTACTGATTGCATTAGGATCATCGTCAAACAGCTCAATAATAGTGGGCTGGTCGAGGTTGCAGTAGGCAATATGACGGAAGGGGCTTGCTCCTTCGGTGAAGAGGAAGGCGCTCTGTGCCTTGTTAAAGACATGGTACTCCACGTTTTCATCCGGCTGTCCATAGACGGTGATGAAGTAATGTCCTCCAACAAGTGTGCCCATGCCTCGTGTCTCGCCGTCAACGAAGGCTCCCACCATATAGTTGTCAGAGTTGACGACGGAGCCGTTGTACTCCAAATCGGCAACTATGCACATATTGTCGGCAAACCTACGGCGATCGACGCTGGTGAAGCGGTCAGGCAAGGCCGAGATGTACGATTGACCATAATACATTGGTGATAACCCACTATCTTCCTCGTCTTGATAATTGGCTACGACGGTGGTGGTGTGCTCGACGGGAGTGGTGGGCCAGCTGAAAGTGCCGACGGTCTGGGCATAGATTTGATAGCCCTTGCCGGGCTGCATGGTCTGGAGGGTGCCTACCCACTGTGAGCCGTCGTAGATGGCGAAGCCATCCTGTCCCTTCACCATATCATCGGGCCAAGGATGCCAGTTGGTGAGGGCCGTGGTGATTGGCAGCTCTTCTGCCGAATCAAATGCCAGATGGTTCCAGCCGCGCTTGAGGGTGATGATGTTGGCCTCGGGTATGCGAGTCTCGATGTTCATCAGCGTAGCCTCGCTGACCAGAATCTGATATGCCTCTCCGGGATTCAGCGTGGTGAGGTCGCCCTTCCACTGCCCATTCTCATAGACGAGGCTCTTATCCTTTCCTCGTATCTCCAGCGCCTTTCCGCCGAGGTGTGCCATCAACCGCTTGGTATCGAGCAGTGCCTCATCGGTGGGGTCAACGGAAACCCAGTTCCATCCCTCGGCCAGGTTGTATGCCACAATCAGCTTGGTCGGCGAATACTTGAAGACAGCCTCCACCTGCTTTGTGCCATCGATAAGCAAGTCGAGTTTCTCGTCAGTGCCCACTTTCACGCCGTTCACCATCCAATAGTCGAAGTCGTAGTTGCGCACTGGCGTCGCCTGCAGATGGACGGTGATGCCATACTCATAGCGTCCGGAACCTAGGCCGCGGACTATGCCGCCCGTCTCATCGTAGGTGAGGCTGACATCATATAGCTGCGGTGTGAAGACGGCCGTCAGAGTGGAAAGCGATGAGAGGGCTGTGATGTGATAGTCAAACTCAGCAGAGTCAGAGATTATCTCGTCGCCCTCAAGCCAATGACTGAAGGCGTAGCCCTGTGCCGGTGTGGCTGTGAGTGTTACATCGGTGTCATAGATCTGTTCGGAGCTGCCGGGCTGCACCGTGCCTCCATAGACGGGGCTGGCAGCCATATTTATCGTACACTTGCCATCGATGAACTGTATCCACGTTGTGTGGAAGTCATAGTCGCCTGTGTAGCCTTCATTATCAACCATCTTCGATGCATAGACAGTGAGCACAAGGTAGCCGCTGGCACCTGCAAGCGAATTATAGGTGAGCTGATATGTGAGGTCGTCAATCTTCTGGATGGTCGGTAGCTCTAAGAGATCGTTACCCTGGCACTGCAGGCGCAGATTGTCGGCGGTGAATGAACGGACGGGCTTGTTAAGCTTGACCGTCATTGTGGTGATGGCTTCACGCGTCAGTTCATTGTTCTTCGGCAGGCCGGTCACCTCTACCACCTTGAGCACCACCTCAGGTCTTGGCTCAAAGGTAATGGTGTAGGTATGCGGCTGTCCGTCAACCACCAGCTTGTCAACGAAGTGGATGCGGCATTCATTAATCGGGTCCATACCGTCGCGCAGGGTGCGGTCTGTCTGCCAAACGTTGCGCAGGTCGAGCTCTACCCCATCGTCGCGAACCACGCTTATGATATTCTGGCGTCCGAGCGTGGGATCGTTGACATTGCCGTAGTTCCATTCGCGATCGGCCGGCTGGACGGTGACGGTGCAATGCGTCATGTCATTGCGGACTATTGACGCAGAGCGAACCATGCACACCTGCTCGACGTCGCCATTGCTCAGATAGAGCATATCAGGCATATCTTCATTGTCGGTGATATCGTTGACGAGCCAGCCCTTCAGCGGCATGCCTGCTGCATCGCGGGCATTGATGCTGCGGATAAGCTCATGGATGGTCACGCTGTTGAGCAGCGAGAGATCTTCATTGCCGTAGCTGGTGACATGCGTAGCCTCCACCTGGTAGTCGAGGAAATGGCCGAGCAGTGTAGAGGTGAACCACCACTGCGCATAGGAGGTGCCCTGTGCG
>CADAZW010000016.1 GCA_902792555.1 uncultured Bacteroidales bacterium
CCGACACCCTCGCGGACACAGAAACCGACAATGCCAAAGACCTCATCGGCATCAAGGAAATAGACCTGGAGTTTGAGGAAGGAGAGAAAGAGGAAGAGAGCGACGAAGACGACTTTGAGCGCGGCGCCCTGGACACCCCCTACGACCCCAAGCTGGACTTTGAATTCTACAAATACCCCACCATCGACCTGCTCAAGAAATATCCCGACCAGGATGCCGCCATCGATATGGAGGAGCAGCAGGCCAACAAGGAGCGCATCATAACCGTGCTGCGCAACTTCGGAGTGGAGATATCTAGCATCAAGGCCACCGTAGGCCCCACCATCACCCTCTACGAAATCACCCCCGCCGTGGGAGTGAGAATTGCCAAGATACGCAACCTGGAGGACGATATCGCCCTCAGCCTCAGTGCCATAGGCATTCGTATCATTGCCCCGATACCCGGCAAGGGAACCATTGGTATTGAGGTGCCTAACGCCAAGCCTAAGATTGTGTCGATGGAGAGCGTAATCAACAGCCGAAAGTTCCAGGAGTGCCAATATGACCTGCCCATAGCCCTCGGACGCACCATCACCAACGAGATATACATACAGGACCTTGCCAAGATGCCCCACCTGCTGGTGGCCGGTGCCACCGGCCAGGGTAAGTCGGTGGGCCTCAACGCCATCATCACATCGCTGCTCTACAAGAAGCACCCCACCGAGCTGAAATTCGTGCTCGTAGATCCCAAGAAAGTCGAGTTCAGCGTCTATGCGCCGCTGGAGTACAACTTCATGGCCGAAGTGGAGGAATCAGAGGGCGAGCCCGTCATCACCAACACCGACCGCGTAAAGCACACGCTGAAGAGCCTCTGCCAGGAGATGGACGACCGCTACCTGCTACTCAATAGCGCTCGGTGCCGAACCATCAAGGAGTATAACGAGAAATTCTGCTCACGCCGCCTCAATCCCGAAAAAGGACACAAATATCTGCCCTACATCGTAGTGATTATCGATGAGTTCGGCGATCTGATAATGGTGGCTGGCAAGGAGATTGAGTACCCCATCACCCGCATAGCCCAGCTGGCGCGTGCCGTGGGCATCCACATGGTGATAGCCACCCAGCGACCCACCACCAATATCATTACGGGTAATATCAAAGCCAACTTCCCTGCCCGTATGGCATTCCGCGTGATGGCCGCCATCGACTCCCGCACCATCCTTGACCAGATGGGCGCCAACCAGCTCATCGGCCGCGGCGACATGCTGTTCCTGGCCGCCGGCAAGCAGGTGGAGCGCGTGCAGTGCGCCTTTGTGGACACCCCCGAGGTAGAGGCCATCAATGACTTCATTGCCAACCAAAACGGACCGCTGCGCCCATATTTGCTGCCTGATGTGGCCATCGACGATTCCGACATGGGCGGCGACGGCGGCGATGGCGACGGCCCCGTGGCACGCTACGACTCGATGTTTGCCGACGTGGCACGCTATGTGGTCAACGGCCAGCAGGGCTCCACGTCAGCCATACAGCGCACCTTTGCCATTGGCTACAACCGCGCCGGCCGACTGATGGACCAGCTGGAGAAAGCAAAGATAGTGGGCCCCGCCCGAGGCTCCAAGCCCCGCGACGTGCTCATCATTGACGAAGCCGACCTCAACGCCAAGCTCGACGCACTGGGGCTGTTGTGATTAATTGAAAATTGAAACTACGAATTTCACGAATTCCACAAATTATTTATGATAATTAACGAATAATTCATGATAATTCATGTCTAAAACAAAAACTACGAATTTCACGAATTTATTGCTAACAACTTATTTACTCATCAACTGGTCAACTCATCAACTCACAAAATTCATATTTGAGATTATGAAAAAGCTATTTCTCATCATAAGCGCCATACTGATTGCCATCAGCGCCTCAGCGCAAAGCAATAGCAAGGCCAAGGCCGTGCTCGACAAGACAGCCTCGGTGATTCGCAATGCCGGCGACATAAAGGCCGACTTCTCCGCCACATCAACCAGTGGCAGCATGAGCGGCACGGTATTCCTGCACAAGAATATGCTGCACCTTACATCACCCGGCATCAAATGCTGGTACGACGGCAAGACACTATGGACATACCGCAAAGAGACCAACGAGGTAAACATCACCACACCCACCGCAGCAGAGCAGCAGAGCATCAACCCCTACCTATTTATAAATATATATAAGAAGGGCTATGCCTACACCATGCGCGAAACCAAGCTGAAAGGCAAGTCCTGCTACGAGGTAACGCTCAGCGCCACGTCACCCACCAACAAACTGCGCAAGATGGTTGTCAACATCGACAAGGAAACCTACCATCCCGTTTCCGTCAACATGCAGAGAGCCAAAGGCAGCACACAGATATACATCCTCAACTGCAAGACGAAGCAGAAGTTCAAGGACGCAACATTCCGCTTCCCCTCAGCCGAATACAAGTCTGCCGAAATCATTGACCTGAGATAGAAATTGAAAATTGACGACCAGTCGGTCTAGTCTGACTAGTTGATATAGTCCGGCTAGTTAATCTAGATTGTCTAGAGAGAACACCATAATTTCCGATAATTTCTGATAATTTCTTTCAGTACCATGAACGCAATAATTCTCGGTTCCGGCCCCGCCGGATACACCGCCGCCATCTATCTGGGGCGCAGCGGTCATAAAGCAACCGTCATAGAGGGCCTGCAGCCCGGCGGTCAGCTCACCACCACAACGATTGTGGAGAATTTCCCCGGTTTCCCCGACGGCATTGACGCCAACGAGCTGATGGACAACATGCGCCAGCAGGCCATCAACTACGGGGCAGAGATACTGAGCAACACGGCAGAAAAGGCCGACCTCAGCCAGCAGCCCTACTCCATCACCCTCGACAATGGCGAGGTACTCACCACCAACGTGCTTATCATTGCCACCGGAGCCTCAGCCAAATACCTTGGCCTCAGCGACGAGCAGAAATACCAAGGCATGGGCGTAAGCGCCTGCGCCACCTGCGACGGATTCTTCTACCGCAAGAAGGTGGTGGCCGTGGTGGGCGGCGGCGACACAGCCTGCGAGGAAGCCACCTACCTGGCAGGCCTGGCACAGAAGGTCTATCTCATCGTGCGCAAACCCTACCTGCGCGCCACCCAGACCATGCAGCAGCGCGTGATGGACAACGAAAAGATTGAAGTGCTCTTCGAGACAAACGTGACCGGACTCTATGGCGACGACGGAGTGGAGGGCGCTCACCTCGTACACCGCAAGGGCGAAGCCGACGAGCACACAAGCGACCTGCCCATCAGCGGACTCTTCCTCGCCATTGGCCATAAGCCCAACAGCGACATCTTCAAGCCGTGGATCAACACCGATGAGCAGGGCTACATCATCACAGACGGTCCCACACCTCGCACCAATCTGCCCGGAGTATTCGCCGCCGGTGACGTAGCAGACCCGCTCTACCGCCAGGCCATCAACGCTGCCGCCTCAGGCTGCCGTGCAGCCATAGAAGCAGAGCGATATATGCAGACGATGCCGTAGGCATCGCGAAAACTCTCAATGTAAGCAGGTGACAGTGGGGCAGCCCAACACTATCACCTGCACTATGAAGCGGTGGCAAGTACCCTTGCTGCCGCTAATTATATGTTTGCCTATATATAGCTGGTCCAAATGGGATAATAGGACTATAGCGCACTATGCCGTTGCGGGTTACCTTGGCACGGAAAAAATTAGTTTCATCTCTAGAGACATAAGTGTATGAGCCAGGGCGACTCTTGATTGGACCGGAAGGAGTAATATCACCCGACAGGGTACTTGTTTTCTGACATGTGTTTTTGAAATAGAATGTGCGAGACCCCATCTCTTCAGGACCAAGCTTCTTTTCGGCCGGCGCCATTGACTCTTCAAATATCTGAACCTTGTTTCCGCAACTACTGTGGGACTCTGTTTGCTCCTGATAATCATGCAAATCAGATCCCCACCATACTTTTCCATTTACGATGTGTACAGAATCTTTTACCAACTCAAACTCTACGTCATCATCCGTCATCAATCCAGAGAGGACAAACGTGCCCTCTTGATAATTCTCCGTGGTGGTGGTGACTTTTGGATAAGAGCCTATGTACACGTCCATCGTACATTCCACCATTTTCTTTGCACCCCACACCGGCACGTCATACCCCAGCACATTCAGTATGGGCACTAGAGTATATCGGCCACTCAGCAGTGACAAAGTACACGACAGCTCAGGAAAAGGATTAAAGAAGCTGTACATATCACGCCCATAAGTCTTACAAACCATTTGGTCCTTATAGTTATAGGCAGCCAAGCCGACCTTGAACGGAAGACTTTTGCCTTGGGGCAGCACCTTGGCATCCACGTGATTCATGCTATTGGCAGGAGTAAATATATCATTATGGAAATAAGGCGTCTCAGCCTCTGTAGGAGCAAACTCAGGGAAAAGACGAAGTTCCACAGTCCCGCACGCTTGTTCACCCTCAAAGATCTTAAATTTCTTTTCTTTTCCACCGGCGGCAGAGAACAGCGCATTGCCCTCGAACACAATGTCCACAGGAGAGAATTTTATCTTAGTGCTTGCAAGTGAGTTGTAAGCATCTCTCTTAACCAAGGCAACGGGGTCAAGGGTAAATGAAGCATCAAACTTGGGACCGGCATAGATATCAACACCAGTACTACACCAAGCTATCTTCTTGCACCATGTATTCGTTTCTATCTTGAAGGGAAAATGCGTACCGGCTTGAGCCGAGCCGTTAAGCGAGAGCTGAATACCCCATGTGTTATCAGGATCATCCTTGCCAGTGGAGAATTGTTCTGAACCAGTCACTCCATGGCCGCTAATGGAAATAGCCTGAGTGCCGTGCACAGCAAGTTTAGGAGTGTTGATTGTAAGGCTCATATCGCCAGAAGTCTTAAGAAATGCTCCAGGGCCGGGTCTTACCTGCAGGATGGGCAGAAAAGAAGGAAAGTACAGAGGCACACCGGCCAGCTGCCAAGTCATTGTTTCCTCCAGACTGCCGGATAAGGTAAGCGACGCACCGACCTCTGCATCCTCCTTGAATGTCACGTTGATAAAGAAATTTCTATTTGCCACAATATTATAGGCAACGTGAGCCTTGATAGAAAGATCCAGATCAACAGAAAGCTTAATCGTCAAGTCCTCTATACTCTGATTGATAGGAGTGAACTTGCCGCTGACAGATGCCAGAGTCAGGTTGTCGTTACCACTATAGCTCACGGGCGTCTTGTTCAAGCCTGCCATGCGGCTGTATGCCACGCCATTATCATCATGACCTATCTGCTCTACGGAAACAAACTGTTCGAAGACATCATCGAAACTATCTACATAGTCGTAATAGACTCCATAAGAGCTCGATCCCTCATATTGCTCTACCTTCGTCACCTTACAAATGAATGGCAACGCATATTTGCCGCTCCATCCATCCCATTCTCCATCAGGGATATACAGTACATCTCCCACCTTGGGCAGATATTGCTCTGAATATATCCATCTGTTACTTGATTCATCCCACACCTGTGGATACCAATCCATCCTGTAAAGCTCGTTACCTTCATTATCAAAAACTCGTATATAAGAACCTTTGTACGGACAATCGTCTGCTTTGAGATTATAGAACCTCTTACTGAATATTATCTCCGGCTGCTGGAAGCCTATAGAGTCGATGGCACAAAGCGGAATACGGTAAACAGAGTCCTTCGTCTCTATCTCCTGCACCACATATTCGTCGCGCTCAGTGAGGTCAAGGTCAGTCTTGGAGAGGCGCATGCTCTTCACATCGTCGTAGAAGAAACCGTTGAACTCACCGTCGTTGCGGTAGATGTAGAAGGCTTCCTGCGCTTGCAAGGATGCAAAGCCTGCCAATAACAGCAGGGAAAGAATCAGTCTTTTCATCGCTTCATGAATTTATAGGTTGCTTCGCCTGCCTTGACAATATAGGTGCCGGCCGCCTGGTCGGCAAGGGAGACTACGGTGCGCTGCCCGCCTTGGGCCTTCACCGTCTTGATTTTCACGCCGTCGAGGGTATAGACCTCAAGGATAGTGCCATCCTGCAGGCCGTCAAAGGCCATCTGCTCGGCATTCTGAAGAAAGCGCACCTCGCCCGGGCGCATCTTAACATCGCCCACATCTGTTATGGTGCCACCCTCATAGGTGTATCGCAGTACGTTGGTCAGCGGATAGCTCACCGTAGTACGGCTGCTGCGGATAACCAGATTGCCATCCTCAAAGGTTGTCTCAGGCTCCTCCGTCAGATCGAAGTAAACCTTCTGCCCGCTCTTCTGCCACACCACCAGCCGCTGACTGTCGGCCAGCGAAGAGAGCGTAGCTGTAAGCAGAAGCATCAACAGTAATGTTCTTGTTTTCATAGTATTGTTTTGAAATGATTATACACAAAGACTAAAAAATTCCCCGCGCCCGTGGGCATGGGAAATCCTCCGCTATATCAAATCCTTCTGCAAGAGCCAGATGCTCCGCAAACTTAATGGCCGTAGAGATATAGCAAAGGCGGCGCTCATATCTTTTGCTTTTTGGATTTCTGCTCCAAAGGTAAATATAATATTCAAAGTAGCAAAGAAACAATACAGAAAAACGACTTTTGAGAATATGACCAATGTCCTTCAACGATTAAGGGACACACCAGGTGCGTCCCTTATTCGAAGATAGCTCAAGGCACAACGGTTAGCGTTGAGCGATTAGCGGTTATTGGTTAACGGTTATTGGTTAACGGTTATTGTATGCAGCCGGACTTGGCTAAACCTCAAATCTCAAACCTCAAATAATAACGGTTATTGGTTAACGGTTATTGTATGAAGCCGGACTTGGCTAAACCTCAAATCTCAAACCTCAAATAATAACGGTTATTGGTTAACGGTCAGTGTTTGCCCAGCGCGAAACGATAGTTGGCTCCGATGAGGAATGTAAAGCCGGGCTGAGGCACTGTGCCTATATCGTAGTAGCGATGGGAGGTAAGGTTTTCAAACGAGGCATAGACATCATAAGTCGGCTTGGCCCAGCGGAGCTTAAGGTCAAGTAGGCAATACGGGCGGTTGGCGCGCTGCACAGCCTCTGTTCCTCGATACTCCAGATGGGTGCCCTCACGCTCCTGCCAACGCATATACCATGTGGCGCTGAGCGAGGAGAAGATGCCGTGCTCCAGCGAGGCCATCACCTTATGGCGTAGGTAGTCAAGGGCGTAGTTTGACTGATAGATGGGTGTGTCGTCGTGGCGGTGCTGATAGTTATAGAAATAGCTTACGCTGGCAGCACGCAGCACCTTCTGGCCTGGCAACAAGCGGAGAAAGTTAGCCCTGGCCTGTGCCGTAAGCTGATAGTTGCTGAGCTTGAAAGCCGTGGAATGATAGATGTCATCAGCAGAGTACATCACCCAGTCAATCATGTCGGTGCCGCGGCGGTATATGCCGGCAACTGACAGGCTGAGCCACGAGCCGGTGAAATCAGCGCCCAGCTTGAAGGTGCTGGTCTGCTCTGGCTTTAGTCCCACGTTGCCCTCATTGGTTGGCGACTTATAGTAGAGGTCGGTAAAGGTGGGCATTCGCATCGACTTATTCCATGAAGCGTAGAGCTTGACAGTCCTGGCAGGGCGATAGCTGATATCTATGCCGGGATAGAAACGGAATTTATCGTCCACGGCACTGTTGCGATTGGCCATCACGCCGGCATTGATAGACCACTGCCTGAGCAGCACGGCATGCTCCAGAAAGAGGCTCATATTGGTGCGGCTGTCGCGGTGGTCATAGTAGCGGTCGTGCTCATGCTCAACGCGCACTCGCTGGGCCTCGTCGAGCGGTCGGCCCAGGTTAGAAGAAAGGATGCCCTCATAGCGCAGCTCACCGCCAAGGGCCGTTCGTCCGAGCGCCCACTGGCTGTAGCCGCTGAGGGTAGCAGCCAAGACATCATTGCGATGGAAGTTCTCGCCGGTCTGAGTGTCCTTGATGAGCTGGAAATGGTCGAAATTGCGGGTAAAGGAGAGCGAGGGCGTGAAGTGAATATTGCCGGCAGCAGCATCGCCCTTGAGGGCTGCCATATAGCGCGTGCCCTCCTCCCATTGGTTGGGAAACTTGGCGCTATAGAAGGTGTTAGCGCCGTAGCGCTGCTTGTTGTAGCCAGCCTGCCAGTTGAGGAGCACATTATCAGCAGTGTAGCGCCCCTGATAGAACAGTCGGACGCGATTGAAGTCGCTGTTCTGTACGGCACCATCTGTGCGCAGATAGTCGCCCGACAGACGGTTGCGCCACTGAGCGGTGCCACCCTTGTTGACGGCAAGATTAACATTGGCGCCGCCGCCGAGGGTGCCGTAGCTGCCGCCTTCAGCATGGATGCCGACCTGAGAGGTAGGCTCTGTGCGAGTAATAATATTAATTATGCCATTGAGAGCCTGGCTGCCAAACGTGCGGGCCGATGCTCCGTCAAGAATTTCTATGCGCTCGATGTCTGCAATGGCTACAGGGAAATCGGCTGCAAGATGACCGGTTTGGGGGTTGTTGATGTTGATGCCGTTGAGCATAAAAGTGATTTGGTCGAATGTGCCGCCGCCGAGAGATATGTCGGTCTGCACTCCCATGGCGCCGCGCTGCCTGACATCAACATTGGGACAAAGTTTTAAGATGTCGTTAATAGTCTGACATTTGGCATTGTCAATCTCCTGTCGTGAAATCACGACAATCTTGCTCCACGCCTTATCTAACGAGACGGGAAGCTGAGAACCGGTGACCGTGGCTTCAGATAATGACAGGTCGGAGGAGCTGACTGCGTCCTTCACAATGCGGAGCGAATCGGTGCGGGTGGCCAGGCTGTCGTTGTGGGCAGCCATAAGGGTGCTCACTGCCAGCACGCCAATCCTGATTTCGCGCCCCAAACTGCGAAAGGCTGCGTAGCCCTTGCCGCTAAATCTGCGCCAGGTTACAACCGTGTTCCTTGTCGGTTGGTTTGAAAACATAATTTAAATTGATAAAAAGAGTTATTAAATGCGTTTCTCTGCGGAGAAAACACGAAAAAGTTATACAATTTGTTTGGTTATTCAAATATAAGTAGTATCTTTGCCTTGGTTGCATCGGTCTGATAGGGATACTCGTCATTTAATTTTACTTTTTCCGAGACCGTTTCCCATATTAACGGCATGCCTTCGGGAAACCCGCGATATGGGAGCCCTCAAATCCTTTCTTTTCAGGAGTTTCATCACATCCACCGGTGCAACCACCTTTTTTTATGCCTCCTTTGTCCGGCATATATTAAATTGAAAAATGGAAAAGTTGAAAAATTGAAATTCAATCCTTCAACTCTTCAATCCTTCAACTCTTCAATCCTTCTTTCCCCTCCTTTCCTATCGTAGAGTAATAACCAAGTTTATAGATATTAAACAGGGTGACCGACTGCCACAGGCTGAGGAGCACCCTGCGCTCCAACGAGCCAAAGAGCTTGTGCCAAAGCTTCACAGCCCACAGCATATGCCAGCGCTGCAGCTTGAGGGCCGTTGCAGAGATACGGATACGCTCCTGGTAAAAGCGGTCAAGGCCCGCCAGCACATGGAGCGCTTTGTGAGTCTTGTTGATAAAAGACTCGTTGGAATCAATATTATTATGAATCAGGGGATTGTCAATGTGAACAATCTCCACACCCATCTGCTCGAGGTCTATACCGAGAATGGTGTCCTCGTAGCCGTACTGATAACAGTCCTTTGGGAAAGGCGTGGCAAGAAAGACGCTTCGCTTGATCAGGAGATTGATAGTGCAGAGGTTCTTGTAGGGGTGTTTGCGTCTGTACTCCAAGGCACGCTCACCCGCAGCGGCAAATTCATAGCGGTGACGGAGCTGATTGTCCTTGCGCAAAGCTTCCTTTAGCACGATTACATGGCCGGACACGACATCATGGCCTTGAGCCGCCTGCCTGTATTTCTCGATAAAATCGTCGGCGGGCACGCGGGCGTCGCTATCTATAATAATAAGGTAGGGATAGACAGCCTCGTCGGCAAGATGATATAGCATATATGCCTTGCCAATGTTGCGTTCCTCATTCAGCACGCGGCAATGGGGCATTGTCCCAATCCTCTCAAGCGCAGCCAGAGTGCCGGGGTCGGTGCTGCAGTCGTTGCCAACCAATATCTCATAGTCAACCTTTGCAACAGAGCAAGAGCGGATAAGCTCCTTCACAAGCTCCGTGCAGTCGTAGTTGAATACAGAAATAACTATCGAAAACATCGGGGTCCTTTATTTCAGCCACTTGTCGAGCCAGCCGAAGAAAGTACGCTGCCACAGGATGGCATTCTGCGGATGGAGCACCCAGTGGTTCTCATCGGGCAGCAGAAGGAGTTGGGCGGGGATGCCGCGCATCTTGGCAGCCTGGAAAGCAGACTCGGCCTGGGTAAACATTATGCGATAGTCCTTCATGCCATGAATACAGAGGATGGGGGTGTCCCACTTGTCAACGCTGAGGTGGGGCGAATCGTTGTAAACACGCTGTGCATCAGCCACATCCTTACGCCACGGCGCAGCCTTGAGGTCCCAGTTGGGGAACCACAGCTCATCGGTCTCCATATACTGTTGCTGCTCATTGAAGATGCCGTCATGGGAGATGAAAGCCTTGAAGCGACCCTCGTGATGGCCTGCCAACCAATATACGCTGTAGCCGCCGAAGCTGGCACCTACGCATCCCAACTTGTCCTTATCAACATAGGGCTCATTGCAGATATCATCGATACCTGAAAGGAGGTCGCGCATGCACTGTCCATCGTAATCGCCGCTAATCTCCTCCAGCCACTCCATGCCGAAGCCGGGCACTCCGCGGCGAGCAGGATGGACGGTGATATAGCCCTGGGCAGCCATCAGCTGGAAATTCCAACGATAGCTCCATCCTTGCCCCACTGGGCTCTGGGGGCCGCCCTCACAAATAAGCAGCGTAGGATATTTCTTGGATGGGTCGAAGTGAGGCGGATAGACTACAAAGCAGAGCATCTGCTTGCCATCGGTGGTGGTGACCCAGCGCTCCTTAACCTCGCCGAAGCTCAGATTGTCATAGAAATATGCGTTCTCATGAGTGAGCTGGGTGATATTCTTCTCAGGCTTAGCCTTGAGGTCAACGAGGTAGATCTCGTCTGCCTGGCTCATGGAGTGGCGCTTGATGAGGAGTTGCCTGCCACCAGCCATTTGCCCCTGCACACTGCAGTCGAAGTCACCCTTGGTAATCTGGCGGAGCTCACCGCCGAGGTTGGTGGCATACACCTGCTCCGTACCGCGCCAGCTGCCTGCAAAGTAGAGAGTCTGGCTGTTGAGGTCCCAGCAATAACTATCGACATTTGACTGGAAAGCCTCGCTGACATAAGTCTTCTTGCCGGTGGCCATGTCATAGACACACAGCCTCATGCGGTCAGCCTCATAGCCGGCACGCTCCATTGAAAGCCATGCAATCTTGGTGCCGTCGGGCGAGAACTGGGGATCTTGGTCATATCCCACGCTGCAGTCCTCCGGCAGATTATTGATAGCCTGGTCCTCATAGCTGCGGGTGTCATCGGTCTCGGGCTCCACCCATCCCTCGGGCTTGCAGAGGTTGCGAGTGGTGCGGGAGGCAAGGTCATAGAGGTAGATATCGCTATCTGTTGACATGGAGTATGCCTTGCCCACTTTCTTGCGGCAGGTATAGGCCAGCTGCTTGCCGTCGGGGCTCCAGCTGAGCTCCTCCACACCGCCAAAGGGCAGCATAGGGCACTCGTAGGGCTCACCCTCAAGCACATCCTGCTCCTGCCCCACTCCGCTGGCAGAGAAATCAGCCACGAAAGGATGAGGAACAGTCTTGACAAAGTGATCCCAGTGCTTGTACATCATATCATTGATGACCATGCCAGTCGTCTTGGGCAGGTCGTCGGGATTCTTCTGGATGGAGCTGGTGCTTTCCACTTGGCGGATGAGCACGATCTTGCTGCCATCGGGCGAGAGAAGAAACTCATCGATGTCCTCATCGGCCTTAGTGGTGGCCACCTGGCGGCGGTTGGTGCCGTCAATATTCATGGCATAGAGCTTGCCACCGCAGAGGAAGAGCAGCTGCCTGTCGCCATCGAAGAACACTGCGCCGCTCTCTGAGTCGGTGTCGTTGGTAAGCTGCGTGGACTTGCAGGTCTTGACATCCATCAGGTAGAGCACCGAGCGGCTCTTGTCCTGCGGCACACTATAGTAAGTGACATTATACACAATCTTGCTACCGTCGGCAGAGGCATTGGCGTTGCCTATGCGACCCATGGCCCACAGCACCTCAGGAGTCATGAGGTCAGACTTGATTATACTTGTGTTGCGACCAATTGTCGCTGCGTCATCATTAGCATTCATAACGGAAGAAACGCTTATGCTCAACATGAGCGAAAGGAAAAACTTTTTCATAAGGCAAAGTGCGAAAGTTGTAAAATGCGAGAGAGGGATAATGAGTCTGTAAGACAGGCAAGACCATCTATTTAGACTAATCCTGCCAGCCCCATACGACCTGTGCTATTTAAACTCAAAGAGGTTGGAGAAGCCGGTCATGGCAAATACCTTGTTGATGTCGGCATTGACGCCGCGGATGTAAACATGGCTGCCCTTGCTCTTGGCGTTTTTCAGCACGTTGAGAAACAGGCGGAGTCCGCTGGAGGAGATATACTCCAAGTCTGTGCAGTCGAGGATGATGTTGTGTCCCTCGCAATCCATAAGCACCTGCATGTCTTTCTCCACGTCTGGACTGGTGGCGGTGTCGAGTCGTCCAGAGAGGTACATTACGAAGTCGTTGTTTTCTTCTTTAAAAGTTGTTTTCATAATTATCTGATTTTATTACTTATACATCGGATAGATAAGGTTTACCACCAGCAGACACAATACCAGCATGATGATGTGAAGGCGGATACCTATCTTGGCAAAGTCGGTAAAGCGCAAGCTGCCCGGGCCGAATATCAACATGTGGGTTGGTGAGCCGATGGGTGTAGAGTAGCTGAAGCTGACGCACAGCATAAGCGAGACGATAAACGGCATGGGATTGCACCCCATGATTGCCACCTGCTGCCATATGATGGGGAAAAGGGCCGCAGCCGCACCCACATCACTGATAAACTCGCTTATCACTGATGCCAGCAAGCACATCACGGCCATGACCACATAGGGATTGTTGCCGCAGAGGTCCAGCACGCCGTCGGCTATCACGGCAGCCACGCCTGTGTTGGTGATGGCCGTAGAGAAGACCATCGTGCATCCAATCACCAGCAGCAGCTCCCACTCTATATATTTAACGATATTATCCACTCTGCAGCACTTGAGCAGGAGTACGGCGCCTGCAGCCAGCATTGTGGCTGCCATGAGCGGAATAATGCGGAATGACGACAATACGAACATCATTACCAGCACGATGGCTGAGGTCAGGGTGCGGCGGCCTATCTGAGGCACGAAATGGGAGTCGAAGAAGGTAAGGCGTCGGCGATTGTTGTTTTCCAGCCGTTCATCGCCCTTGGGCGGGCACTCCAGCAGCAGGGTGTCGCCTGCCTGCAGTCGTATCTCGCGGGGCTGGCCGTCCACTCGCTGTCCCTGGCGCGCCACAGCCACCAGCACCACATCATTGTCAGACTCAAAGCCGCTCTCGGTCATAGTCTGGCCTATGAGGTCGCTGCCAAAGGATATGTAGGCGGTGCGCATCTTGCGCTGGCTGTCAATCTCATTGATGCTCCATACATGATGGTCGGCAGCAGCCAGGTGGTGGGTGTTCTTCAACTCAAGGATATCGGTTATCTGACCGGCATATATCAGGCGGTCGCCACCCATCACAAACTCATCGGCGGGCACCGGGGTGATAATCTCCTTGTCGAAGCGCACTATCTCCACCAGCGAGCCTCCCCTCACCGACAACAGGCCTGCCTCCTCCACTGTCTGGCCCACTGCCTCGTTGTCGGTAGGCACCAAGAGCTCCACAGTATAGTCGGAGATGGTCTCAAACTGCTCCTCCGGCGATTTGCGTTCGGGGATATAGCGACGCAGCAGGATGACCAGCAGCACGCCCACCACGGTCAGGATGAGACCAGGCAGAAGGGGCTCAAACATATTCATCGACTCACCGGTCTGATCCATATAGAGGCCTGCCACCACCAGGTTGGAGGAGTTACCCATCAGTGTGCACATACCGCCCATGGTGGCGGCATAGCTCAGCGGCACGAGCAGCTTGGAGGGACTGATATTGAGTTTACGCGCCCATATCCTGACGGTGTCGATAAACAGCATCACCACATTCACTGAGTTGAGGAATGCAGCAAAGATGCTTACCGGAATCATCATGCGGAAGAGTGCCTTGAGGTAGCTGCCCGGCAGTCCCAGGCCGTGCTGCACAAGCCAATAGACCACTCCGGTCTGTATCAGTCCGGCCGCCACCACGAAGAATGCGGCATGCACGCCCACAGGCTCAGAGCCGAAACCTTCCAGCACCTCCTTCTCCGATACCACTCCTGCCAAAAACAGTATGGTCACGGCACCAAGCAATATAACCTCGGGGGCTATATGGGTGCGCACCAGCATAACGAACACTGCCATCAACGTGGCAACAGTCGCCCATGCCTGCAGGTTTAGTCCGAGAAAGAGGATGGTGTCCATTATGAAGGTTCGGTTAGAAGTTAAAGTTAAAAAGTTAAAGAGTTAAAAGGTTAAAAGGTTGAGCGTTTAGCGGTTAGCGGTTAGCGGTTATCGTTTAACGGTCAAGAGATTTTTTCTGTCAAGAATTAGAGAATTAGAGAATTGGTTATATTTGAAATTTGAAATTTTAAATTTGAATGCCGAAGGCATCGCGAAAAGGCTCTTTCGCAGTCGGCGAAGCCGGAGCGAAACTTGCAAGAGCCTTTGAGAGCGAAGCGACAAATTTATCGAGGTCCCGGCTGGGGATTAAGGTCACACAGATTTCACAGATGACACAGATTTATTTTAGTTTTGGTTTTCGTTTTCGTTAAACTTATCCGTTCAATCCGTTAGATCCGTGGTTAAAGATTCAAGAATTAGAGAATTTGTCCTAACTCCTAATTCCTAATTCCTAATTCCTCACTCCTAACTCCTAACTCCTAACTCCTAACTCCTAACTCCTCACTCCTCTCACCCCAGCTTCTTAAGCAGTGTGAGCACGTTCTTGCCGTCCACACGGTTGTAGTTGATGGAGTCCATCAGCTGGCGCACCAGGTATATTCCCAATCCGCCGATGGGGCGTTCCTCCACCGAGAGACTGGTGTCGGCCTCGCGCTGTGCTGTGGGGTCGAAAGGTATGCCGCTGTCGGTTATCGTTATCCTGAGACGCTTGTCGCTGGCCTTGGCGTCAATATGCACCTCACCCTTGGTGCCCTCGGGGTAGGCATATTTCATCACGTTGACCACCGCCTCTTCCAGGGCCAGGTTGAGCGACATGTTTGTGGAGGGGTCGATGTCCAGTTGCTCGCAGACGTCATCGACAAAGGACGCCAGTTGCGGAACGGCATTCACGTCGTTGGGCAGGATGAGGCTGCGCTGCAGCTTGATGACGGCCTGATTCTTGGTAAACCTCAAGGCCAGCATGGTCAGGTCGTCGCTCTGCTCATTGCCGTCCACAAAGGCACGCACGGCATCATTCATCGCGCTGAGCAGGTCCTCAGAGGACTCGACGTCGCTATTCTTGCGCCCGGTGTCAATCATACGCTCCTCGCCGAAGAGCTCATGGGCGGAATTCTCAGCTTCCGTCAGTCCGTCGGTGTAGAGGAAGAGAGTGGTCTGCGGCGCAATCATTGCCTCCTGCACGGTGTATTTCCACTTCATCATCAGTCCCAGGGGCACGTTGGAATCCATCTGCAGCAGCTCCACATCATTGCCGTCCACCATCATCGGAGGACAGTGGCCGGCGTTGCTGTAACGCATCTGACCGGTCAGGAGATCCAGCACACCCACAAAGAGAGTGACAAACATATTCGACTCATTCATCTCCGCCATGGCATCGTTCATCTGCTCCATGATGCGCTCGGGCGAAGCCTCGTGTGCCGACACCGTGCGGAAGAGGCTGCGCGTAACGGCCATCACCAGGGAGGCGGGCACGCCCTTTCCGCTCACGTCGCCGATGCAGAAGAAGAGCTTCTCGTCGCGGATAAAGAAGTCGTACAGGTCACCGCCAATCTCTTTGGCAGCCTTCAGCGAGCCATAGATGTCGATATCGTCGCGATCGGGGAAAGGCGGGAATATCTTGGGCAGCATGCCCTTCTGTATGTTGCTGGCAATGAGTAGCTCGCTGCCTATGCGCTCCTTCTCGGCATTGACATTCTGCAGCTTCACAAAGGTGTTCAGACTACGACTGATAATAAACACCAGCAGCGACAAGCCCCCGATCATCAGCAGTATGAGTATGAAGTTGCGCTGGCGCAGATTCTGGAAGATGTCCTGGTCGGAGCATATCACCGCCATCGACCATCCGGTGTTGCCGTCGATGGGCGAATAGTAGATATAGTTCTTCTTCCCCTTGGGGTCTTTCACCGTGGCCATGCCGCTGGAGCCGTCAATCATCGCCTTGGTCACGCGCTGCATGACGGTATCGTTGTTCTTTGTGGCAAAGGAGTGGGCGTTATACTTAAGGATGAGGCTGTCCACCGGCGACACGATGATCAGGCCGTTGCGTGAGATGACCACATTGAAGGAGGAGGGAAACGCCCTGCGCTTGTTGATTACGTCGCTGAGCCACTCCAGCGACAGGTCGGCAGTAAGGACGGCCACCGTCTTTCCTTTCTTGTCGTGTACGGGATAGGAGAAGGTGGTCATCATCATCTCGCCTCCATTCTCATCGAAGTAAGGCTCGCTCCAATGGCCCTGACCGGTACGCATGGTCTCGGTGTACCATTCCATCTCGTGGTAGTCATACTTGTCGGTGCCGAGCTGCTTGTCGATTACCTCGTCGCCGTTCTCATAGCTGTACGGCGAGTACTGGCGGCCTTTCTCTCGGTAGTAGTAGGGCTCGAAGCCCACGGCGCTGCCCACTATCACTCCATCGTTGTCCGACAGCAAGCGGCGGGTGATGGAGTACATCGAGTCGGGCTTGTCGAGGTTCTGCTCCACCACCCATACCATATTCTCCACTGCCACCTCGGCGGCAGTCATCACATTCTTAATCTCGAGGCTCTTCACCCGCAGCTCACCACGGGCATGTTCCTCCACCTCAGCCTTGATGCCGCTGCTGGCAAACCAATACTGCACCGTACCCATCACTATCACCAGCACGGCGGCTGTGATAAGGATGCCTATGCTGACGCGGGCCTTGGAATTCTGACGTAAATTAGTGTTCTCTGCCATAGTTTTGCTTGGAGGTTAGAGGCTTATCCTCAAATCGTGAAACCGTCAAATCTCATTTTTTTTCTGTCAAGAATTAGAGAATTAGAGAATTTTGATTATCCGTTCAATCCGTTAGATCCGTGGTTAAAGAATCTTGAATTAGAGAATTTGTCCTAACTCCTAACTCCTAACTCCTAACTCCTAATTCCTAACTCCTAACTCCTAACTCCTAATTCCTAACTCCTAACTCAACTCCTAACTCCTAACTCCTAATTCCTAACTCCTCAAATATTATCTCCTTCTCTGCTGTCGCTGCTTCTCCTGCAGCTCCTGCATGGCTTGCATGCGGGCAGCGAAGCCGGACATCTTCTTGGGGTTATCCTTGTTCTTGCGGTAGTTCTCCTCCAGCTTCTCCAGCAGCTTCTTGTCGTCGGTGCGCCAGCGCAGGAACCACATGGTCAGCGCCGAGCCGAGCAGGGAGATGAAGTAATAGTAGTTGAGGCCCGAGCCATAGTCGTTGAAGATAAAGAAGAATACCACCGGCATGAGCATCATCATCCACTGCATCATCTTCATCTGTCCTCCGCCGCCCTGCATGGCCATGGTGTCCTTCTGCATCTTCATGTTGAGCCACGAGTAGAGCAGGTTGCTCACGCAGAAGAGCACGCAGAAGATGCTCAGGTGGTCGCCGATGCCCCAGATGGGCTCCTTCCAAGTGAGGATGTTCTCGTAGGTCGAGAGGTCGTCAGCCCAGAGGAACGGCTGCTGGCGCAGCTCGATGGCGTTAGGCACGAAGTTGAACATCGCAATCCAGATAGGCATCTGTATCAGCATAGGCAGGCAGCCGCCCATCGGGTTGGCGCCATACTGGCTGTAGAGCTGCATCATCTCCTGCTGCTTCTTGAGCGAGTCCTCCTTGTTGGGGTATTTCTTGTTTATCTCCTCCACCTTCGGCCTCAGCACACGCATCTTGGCGCTCGAGAGGTAGCTCTTCTTCGTGGCGGGATAGACGATAATCTTGAGAATGATGGTTATGACGAGCAGCACCAGTCCCATCGAGAGGCCGATGGCGGTGAGGCCGTCGAAGAGGTAGATGGTGATGTAGCGGTTGATATACTTGAAGAGAGGCCATCCCAGGTACACCAGCTCCTGCAGCTCCAGGTCGCGCCCGTCGATGGTGTTGGCGTTCATCTTCTGCAGCAGCCGGTATTTGTTGGGACCGATATAGAGCTGCATGCGGGTGGGCTTGGCGCCCGTGGGGTCGAAGGCGGTCTTCATCTGTGCCGAATAGTGGCTCAGGTAGCCGCTGCCCTCCGGCAGCGGGTTGGTAGCCAGCGTGGCGTCGTGGAAGTCCTCATAGCTGATGAGCACATAGCTGAAGAACTGGTTCTTGAAGGCCACCCAGTCGAGAGTCTCCGCCAGCTGCTCGCTCGTGGCAATCTCGGCACGCAGGTAGTCGGTGCCCTCGCCCTTCTCCTTGTAGGTGATGTAGGAGCGCTGCTGCTCAAACTTGTATCCCCTCTCCTGCTGCGTCAGGCTGTCGGTCCACTCCACCAGCAGGTCGCGCCTGCCGGGATCGAAGAAGTTGGCCATCCCTCGGCTGCTGATGGTCATGTCCACCATGTAGCTCTCGTGCCTCAGGGCGTAGGTGATGGTCAGCTCGGCGCCGTCGCGGCCGCTGGCGGTCAGCGTCAGCGTGGAGTCGGTGGCTGCCGAGGGAGTGAAGTAGAGGTCGCGGGTGTTCACGTTCTCCTGCTTCATCGCCAGGGCGAAGTTGAGCGACGAGTTGTTGTCGTCAAAGAGCACCACGGGCTCCTTCTGCTGGTTCTTAAAATCCTTGAGCGTAGCCTTGCTGATCACGCCGCCGTGGCTGTTCACCTCCATCTTCACCAGCTTGTTCTGCAGGGTGAGCATCTGCTCAGCCCCGTGCATGGAGGCACCGAAGAGAGAGTTAGTGTCCAGCGCAGCGGTGTCGGCCTTGGCCTTGGCCACGCTGTCAGCCACTATCTGCGCCTTGATGTCCGCCAGGCGCTGCTCCTCCATGGCAATGCTGTCCGCCTCACGCATGGCAGCTATCTCCTCCTGCGAGGGCTGGTTGATAATACCGAAGCCGATAATCACGGCTGCTATCAGAACAATTCCTATAAGTGTGTCTCTATTCATGAAATAGTTGTTTAGTTATACGGAAACTTCTATCCTAAATAATATCCTTATAAAATGAGCGACAAAATTACGAAGATATTTTAACATAGCCAAATTAGGAGTAGAATTTGCTCTCCGGAAAGACACTGCAAAGTTAACACTTGTTTGTTAAATGCACAAGGCGTTTAACAATCTTTAATGTGAAAAAACGCAGACGGATTTCACAAGCATAACCGACCGTTTCAGCGACATCGGCACACGCCAGAACTACAATAGATTCTTCGCCAACCCCCAGCGCTTCACCGAGCTGGAGATAGAGGCAACCACCAACTTCATCCAGTCGCTCATCGCTCCGAAGGAAGGTAAAGCCGACTGACTCCCTACGACGCAGGGCTGGCACTGCGCCAAAGCAATGCCCGTAGCATAATTTTTATTCCTATTTGGAATTGCAAAGATTTGTTAAAAGAACTGCAAAAACTGCAAAAACTGTCACTAAATAAAAGACAGTGTTCGCTTTACCTAATATACCCTTCTTATAGAATTATATATTATATTAAATATATAATATATAATTTGAATTAAAGTTATACCATTGATATTCAGAAAGATAACTTTTTCAATTGCGGAAAAAATGGGTTGTTATAATAAAACTGCATGCGTTAGTGACAGTTTTTGCAGTTATTACTAAGAAAATTTTGTCCAAAAACTGCAAAAACTGCAAAAACTGTCACTAAAAAAAATACAGTTTTGCGCAGACAAAAATTTTAATTGCGCAGAGATAGTCAGTTTCGGCGCGATTAGATTTCGTTTCGGCGCGATTAGATGATAGTTGATAATTGATAATTGATAGTTGATAGTTTTTTTAAGCAGATTTCGCAGATTTTTTCTTTGTGTGCTTCGACAGACTCAGTATAGATACTTCGACAGGCTCAGCATAAATGGTTTGAGGGCGCTCTACGAGGTTATGCACGTGCCTCATATACTTACAGAAACATCATCGGGCAGGCTGATTGACTCAGCCTGCCCGATGTGATGCTTGAATTGAATATGATTATTTAATGTCTTACGGAAATGCCAGCATTCGTTGCTTTTTTCTTAAGCATGAATTGCCTTGATTCACCCATTAACTATCATAAACAATTTGTTTAATTCGTTTAATTCGTAGTTGTCTTGCGCGTTGGCAGCTTACTTCTTGTCACGCTTGGCCACCTCGCTGAGGTTCCTGTCGACCACGGAGATGAGCTCGTCGATATTGTCGAGCTTGTTCTGCCAGAGGTCGCTGCGGTCGGGAGCGAGCTCCTGCACCTTGGCGAAGTATGCACGGGTGCTGGTGAGCTTTTCCTTGAGCTGCTGCTGCTGTGCCTTGTACTGCGGGTCGCGGTTGTTGGTGGTGGCTTTCTGGTTGAGGTCACGCACCTCATTGAAGTTCAGGACTCCCACGTTGGCTATGGCGTCAACGAACTCGGGGTCTATCTCCAGGGCCTTGTTGAAGCTGGCGAGGGCTTCCTTGTCCTTGGTCTGGTCCATGAGGACTACGCCCTTGATGTAGTGTGCCATCTTGTTCTGGGGTGCCTTTGCGATGAACTCGTCGGCAATCTTCATTGCCTCGTCCTGCTGATGGCGGTCGTAGTAGTACTTGAGCAGTATCTGGGGATAGCTGACGTTGGTGGTGTTCTCCATGGCGTCCTTGAGGGTGTTGAGCCACTGGGCGGTGTCGCCCTTGTGCTGGAAGGAGGATGCCTTCATCCAGTAGCCGTCCTCGCGGGTGATGCGGTCGTCTGACTGGCATACGACGTCGACGCTCTGGAGCACCTTGTCATACCACTTCTCCTTGTAGGCTATCTGGGTGGCATAGTAGCCGACCTTCTCGTAGATGTCCTTACCGGCTGCAAAGATGGAGTCTGACTCTGCCTTGGTGAAGCAGGGGTTCTTGGGCAGGTCGAGGTGCTTGTAGTAATACTTGTAGGCTCCCTCGTTGTCGCCATTCTGCAGGCTGAACTGTGCGCAGAGGATGTAGTTGTTGAGTATCTTCTTCATCCACTCGACATTGCCGTTGTGCTCGCCGATGTCATACTCGTTCTTCTTGGTGCCGTAGTCGAAGCGTGGCTTTACCTTGCCCTTGGCATCGGGGGCGTGGTCGAGCTCATAGGACTTGGTGAAGAACTTGACGGCATTGTCCATGGAGGAGATGAAGAGCGCGGTGTCTATCGGCTCACGGGCGTTGTACTTGTCGGCCTCGATGCTGAGCAGGCGCAGCTCGGCCTGTCCGGCTACGTTGTAGGCGTAGGCAAGTTTCTTGGTCTTGGGATTTTCAAGCACGGCCTTGATGGTCTCACGGGCCTCCATGAACTTTCCCTCGTTGAGCTGCTCCTGGGCCTTGTAGATCTGGCCGTCCTGAGCGTAGCTGACTATGGCAGCGGCTATGGCTGCCAGGGTAAACAGTGTCTTTTTCATAGTTATTAGGGGTTTAAGTGTTAATCTGTTGTCTGAACGTCGGTCTCGTCCTGTGTGAAATCTATCTCGTTGTCTGCCTCGGTGGTCTGGGCCTCGCCGTTGCCGGACTCTTTCTCGACATGGCATACGGAGGAGATGGTGTCGTTGCGCTTGTCGAGGTTGATGACCTTGACGCCCTGGGTTACGCGGCCCAGCACGCTGATCTTGCTGACGTGCACACGGATGGCCGTGCCGCTCTTATTGATGACCACGAGGTCGTTGGCATCGTTGACAAGGAGTATGGCCACCAGCTTGCCGGTCTTCTCGGTGATGTTGATGGTCTTGACGCCCTTGCCGCCACGGCCGGTGAGGCGGTAGTCCTCGATGAGGGAGCGCTTGCCGATGCCCTTCTCGGAGAGCACGAGGATGGTGCTGTCGGCATCCTGCGCCCATGCGCAGATCATGCCTACGACCTCATCGTCGGC
>CADAZW010000017.1 GCA_902792555.1 uncultured Bacteroidales bacterium
ACCTCGGAGGACTACAACGGCAATGTCTGCGCCACCGGTCCGCGTGCCTGCTACGATGAGTCAAAACGCTTTGGCGAGACAATGTGCATGCTCTTTGCCCAGAAATACGATATGCCCATCGGCGTAGCCCGCCCCTTCAACAACTACGGCCCGGGCATGAGAGTCGGCGACAAGCGCGTGCCTGCCGACTTTGCTATAGCCGTACTTGAGGGTCGCGACATCGAAATCCTGTCAAACGGCACCCCTACCCGCACGTTCTGCTATATCGCCGATTCCGTTTGCGGATACTTCAAGATACTGCTGCATGGCAAGTATGACTATTTCAACATAGGAATAGAGAAGCCCGAGATAACCATCGCACAGCTGGCTGAGATATATGTAAGGCACGGACGCGATATCTTCGGCTATACCGGCAAGGTGAAATACGCCACATCGGAAGACAAGGAGTATCTCACCAATAATCCCCTCCGGCGCTGCCCCAACATCGACAAGGCTCGCCGTATCCTTGGCTACAACCCGACCATCTCTGTAGAGGAGGGAGTAGGACGCTTTTTAATGTATCTGAAGGAAAGTAACGAAAGAGAATACAAATGGTAATAACAGTTTTCGGGCTTGGCTTCGTAGGGCTGACCACCTCGCTGGGCTTTGCAAGATACGGTCACACCGTTTACGGAGTAGAGGTCAGCCAAGAGCGACTCAACACGATAAGGAGCGGCAGGTTGCCCTTCCTGGAGCCAGGCCTCGACGAGGCACTGAAAAGCTATCTCAACACCGGCTTCCACCCCATCGGCACCGACCAGCTCAATACCGCCATCCCTGCCAGCGATTGTGTTTACTACTGTGTGGGCACGCCTTACGGCAAGGACGGACAGGCCGACCTCACCTACCTCTTTGGTGCCATCGACCAGACCCTGAAGGCAAGGGATGCCTCTCCTAAGTATCAGGTCTTGGTAGTGAAGTCCACCGTCCCCCCCTCCACCACGTCGCAGAAGGTAATCCCCTATCTTCAGGCGCAGGGCATTGCCGTGGGAAAGGACATGGGCGTGGCCAACAACCCGGAGTTTCTGCGTGAGGGCCACTGCTGGGACGACTTCATCAATGCCGACCGCATAGTGCTTGGCGTCAGCGACGACCGCTCCGCCGCCGTGCTCCGCCAGGTGTATGCATCGGTCAGCGAGCCCGTGCTGTGTGTATCGCTCAACACAGGCGAGTTCATAAAGTATCTGTCCAACACCCTGCTCGCCACGCTCATCAGCTATAGCAATGAGATGAGCCTGGTGGCAGACGCCATAGGAGGCATCGACGTGGCCGAAGCCTTCCGCATACTCCACATGGACAAGCGCTGGGGAGGAGCCGCAATGGCCGGCTATGTATATCCCGGCTGCGGGTATGGCGGCTACTGTCTGCCTAAGGACACCAACGCCCTCTATGCCGTAAGCCGCACTGCCGGTTTCGATGCCCGGATACTGCACAACGTCATCGTCACCAATGACAGCATGCCCGGGTTTATGGCAGACAAGATAATCCGTGCCGCCGGTGCCGACAGGAGTCAGACCATCGGCATCCTCGGCCTGTCGTTCAAGCCCGGCAGCGATGATGTGCGCGACTCACCCAGCGCCAAGGTTATCCGCGCCCTGCTCGACAGGGGCTATACGCACATCTGCGGTTACGATCCCGTAGCCAACGGCGAGTTTCAGAGAGCCTACCATCTGCCCATAGCCTATGCCGACACTTACGACGATCTGCTCCGCAATGCGCAGATGTTGGTTATCACCACCGCATGGCCTGAATTCGCCGATGTCAGAGAGCGTGCAGCCGGCAAGCCCGTCGTCGATTGCCGCTACATGCTGTGAGGAATTAAAAAAAATAAAAAAATGGAAAAATGGAAAAATTGAACTTCAACCCTTAAACTCTTGAACTCCTTGAACTCTTGAACTCTTAAACTCTTCAATTCTTCTTCAATCCTTCAACTCTTCAATTCTTAAATTCTTCTAATGAATTGCTACATTAAGATAGACTCGACCAACAAGGCCAAGCAGGACATCGACACTCTGATGGCCGGTATGGGATTCTGCAACATTGCCGTCAGGGGCGTGGGCGGTAGGAAAGCAGAGACTTTTCTACGCAAAGTGTTTAGCCTGGTGCATTCGCTGTTTGTGCTCAAGAGGGGCGACGTGCTTGTGATGCAGTATCCGTATAAGAAATTCTATGCCCTGCAGTGCAGGGCCGCCCGCTTCAAGGGTGCGCGTACCATCACTCTGATTCATGACCTTGGCACCTTCCGCCGCCGCAAGCTGACTGCGCCGCAGGAAATGCGCCGCCTGAGTCACACCGACTACATCATTGCTCACAACGACAGGATGAAGCAGTGGCTGGTGGAGCACGGGCGCGACGGCAGCACTGTCGGCACCCTCGGCATCTTCGACTATCTTAGTCCCTCCCAGGGCTCCGGAGCCTCCTCCGTCTCCCCCTCGGAGACAGATAACAGAGAAAAGAGAAAAGAGAAAAGAGAAAGCCAGAGCTCCCTCCCTTTTGGGGAGGGGTGGGGAGAGGCTCCTCTGCGGAGCATGGCGGGGGCAGAGCGCTCCGTCATCTACGCCGGCGGACTGTGGGAGAAGAAAAATGCCTTCCTCTATGATGCCAGCGATGAGCTGGAGGGCTGCGTGATGGACCTCTACGGTAGCGGCAACCTTGACAGCAGCCGCTTCGGCAAGAATATCCGCTACCATGGCCGCATAGACAGCGATGAGTTTATCGGCATGGACAAGAGCGGATGGGGCCTGGTATGGGACGGTGACTCGTGCGACGGCTGCGGCGGCATCTGGGGCGAGTACCTCAAGCTGAACAATCCGCACAAGTGCTCGTTCTATCTCAGGGCAGGGCTGCCGGTGATAGTGTGGAGCCAGTCGGCGATGGCCGACTTCGTGCTCGGCAACAAGGTAGGAATAGCTGTGGAGCGCCTTGCCGACATACCGCAGGCACTGGCGGTCATCGGTGCAGAGGAATGCCGAGCCATTGCCGCTAACGTGGCGCAGATGCAGCGGCGCCTCAACGAGGGTCACTACTTCCGCAAGGCAATGGAAGAAGAATTTAAGAATTGAAGAGTTGAAGGATGGAAGAAGAATTGAAGAGTTTAAGAATTGAAGAATGGAAGTTCAATTTTTCCATTTTTTAATTTTTCAATTTTTCCATTTTTTAATTATGTGTTCTTCGGCGTAGGCGAGGTCTTCGGCGTCGTCTATCTCGTACCACGTCACGTCGGGCGCATTGAGCACAAATACGGGGTTGCCGTGCTGCGACATCCACAGCAGCTGGTACTCGTAGCCCAGCTTGGGCTTGTATTCCACTATTTTTTCGTATTCGCGGCACATCTGCCTATAGAAGGCGGAGGAGATCTTGTGAATGCCCACCAGCTCGCCGCTGGCGTTGAGTGCCGTCTTGTCGGTGGAGCATCGGGTGAGGATGCCGTCCTTGTCATGCTCCACATAGTATTGGTCCTGAAACTTCGTGACGGGGGTGATGAGCATGATGTTGTTGTGGGCATCGTCAAGTAGGTGGGTTATGGCGTTGCGGCTGAAGATGATGTCCGACTCGAGCAGCAGGAAGTCGTCATCGCCGATGACATGGCGGCAGTTGTAGAGGGTGTACATACTGTTAGTCTCGGCGTAGCGAGGGCTGAACACGCATTCTATTTGCCCGTGGCGGGTGGCGAGGGCTTCGTATGCCTCGCGGTGGTAACCCGTGCCGATGATGATGCGGCTGATGCCGCAGGCGAGCAGTGTCTCGATGGAGCGCACGACCATCGCCTTGCCTCCGGCCTCTATGAAACCCTTGGGCATCGTTTCCGTCATTGCCCCGAAGCGGGTGCCGAGCCCCGCAGCCATGATGACCGCTGTGCTAACCATTGTACTGAACTTTTATGTTATACTTGCTGAGAGCTTCTTTCAGCACGGTGAAGAAAGTCTCGATGTCCTCCACGTCGATGGCACCGAGGGCACAGAGGCGGAAGGTGTCGGTGGTGCTTATCTTGCCGGGATAGATGGTGAAGCCGCGCTCGTAGCAGTAGTCATGCACCTTGTCGAAGTCCCAGTTGGGGTCGTCGGGATATTTCACCGACACGACAAGCCCCGACTGTATCTCGCGGCGTATGACATCGCGGAAGCCGAGAGCCGCCAGCCCCTTGTGGATGGCCTCGAACACGCGGCGGTGGCGGGCGAACTTGGTGGCCTCGCCCTCAGCCCAGTATTCCCTGATGGCCTGGATGGTGGAGTAGATGGTTTGCACGGGCGGTGTGAAGTGCATCTGGCCGGTCTTCTCAAAGTAGTCGTACTGTAGGAAGAGGTTGCAGTAGTAGGAGCGCTTGGGATAGTCCTTCGACCTGACTATTTCGTCAGTCCTGCCGATGATAAAGGACAGTCCGGTCATAGCCATTAGCCCCTTCTGCGCGGAGGCCATGCAGAAATCCACGTTGTCCTTCACCACGTCCAGCGGTATCATGCCGAGCGAAGAAGTGGTGTCGCACACGAAGACGGCACCGTGTCGATGGGCCAGTGCTCCGATCTCGCGTATGGGGTTGAGCACGCCGGTGCCCGTTTCGTGGTGGGTGGTATATACTATGGCTATGTCGGGGTTGTCGCTGAGTGTATGTTCCACGGCGTCAAGGTCGGGCACATCGAAGACAGAGGACCTGAGGTCGATGTGCGGCATCCCGTAGTACTGGCAGATCTCCACGGCGCGAGAGCTGTAGGCACCGTTGTTGACAACGAGCACCTTCTTGTCCTCGGGCAGCAACGAGTTGAGGCAGATGTCAATGTTGATAGTCCCTGAGCCGGTGAAGAGCACGGAAGTGTAGTCGTCGGGGTTGCCGTGTACAATTTTGACAAGGTCTTCGCGCAGTCCTTTCATCATGCCAGCAAATTCGCGTTCTCGCGGACAGATGTCAGGCACCACCTGCGCCATCTTCACTGTGTCGGTTGTGGTGGCGGGGCCGGGGTTGAGCAATATGTTACGTTTTATATTCATAATGAGAGGGGTTTATCATCAGTCAACGGCAAAATGGCGGTATTGTCTGAGGTAGAAGATGAGACCAAGCGTGCACCATATGCCAAACATGCAATAGCTTTGCCAGCAGAAACTGACTCCGTCCAGTCCGCGGATGGGAATCAACTGCAAGACGATAAAGCACAGCGACAGCATAGCGCCGAGTGTGGCGAGGCACTTATAGCGGAAGCGCCCGTCGCCGTCCCTGTTCATAGTTACGATAGTACTTGCACAGGTGAAGAAGAAGCCGATGGAGGCTCCGATGGAACTCATATCCACAAACCACCCTAGAGCCTCGCGCCCCAAGATGGGGCCGCTGAGCGAGATGAGGATGCAGAAAAGCATGGCACTGAATGGAGTGTTGTGCTTAGGGCTGACATAGTCGAAAACTTTAGGTAGGAAACCGTCGCGGGCCATGGCGTACATCAGGCGGCTGCTTGCCAGATAGAATCCCATTATGCCGGAGAGCACGGCGCATGACACCGCAATTCCGACCAGCACTTTGCCATACACGCCCAGCATCTCCTCGGCAGCCACCATAAGTACCCACTCGCCGGACATTACGCGGTCAGGCCAGTTTGTAACTGCGATGGCCGCTATCGTATTGTTGGCTATATATACAAAGGCACCAAACAGGATGGCCACACCCATAATCATCATCACCTTGGAATGGCGGAAGTTGAACTCCTCCGCCGTTTGCGGAATCGTTTCAAAACCCACGAAGGCCCATGGGGCGATGGCGAAGGTAGCCATCACAGCAGACAGCATTCCTTGCGGTCCTATCTTGGCATAGGCTGCCAGTCCGTCGCTGCTAACGCTATCTTGCAGTGCCGCAAGCCTGTCAAAACCCCAGCCCAGCTGAACGTTATCCCAAGAAGCGGCAGGGCTGAACAGGGCGGCAATGGTCAGCGTAAATACAGAGACAGCGAGCATTATGGTTAGCGTGGCTTGCACAAAGCCTGCTTTCTTCACGCCAACGATATTTAGCCATCCGAAGAGAACAAGAATGCCTGATGCAAAGAAAACTTCTCCCGCCCAGACGTCAAATCCAGCAACGCTGTAATGGAATCCCCATTTGAGAATGTCCAGAGAGCCGTCCAAGCCGTCCACAATCAGTCCTATTGCGGTGGAGTTCATGGGAACATTGGTCAGGTAGGCAGCGACAAGAAACCACCCGCAGATGTAGGCCAGTGAGCGTCCGAAGCATTTTCGCGTGTAGTTGAACTCGCCGCCCGCCTTCGGATTCTTGGGCACCATGTATGCGTAAGAGTAGGCAATGACGAACATCACCAAGGCACCGAGCAGCATGGCGATGGCTGTGCCATAGACTCCGGAGTTGGGCAAGAATTTCTTGCCGGGGTTGACAAATGCACCCCACCCGATAATGCAGCCGAAGGCAATGGCCCATACGTGCATGGGGGAGAGTTGTCGCTTTAGTCCCGTCTTCTGTTCCTGTCCGTTCATCTGCCTTTCTTTATATGCTGTTTAGGAAGGCCATCAGGGCCTCTTTGTTTTGTATGGGAGTGGTGGTAGGGCGACCGAGGTCCTTGCGGTTGCCTTTCTTGACGCGGATTTGCAGCAGGACGGGTCCACTTTGGTTGTTGATCTCGGCGAGGGCGGTATTTAGCTCTTCTGCGGTACTGACATCATGGACGGCAGTGTAACCCATGGCTTTGGCGATGGAGGGCAGGTCGATGCCTAGTCCCACAGTGGGCTGGCCGCCCACGGAGTCGTGTGCGCCATTGTTGAACACTACGTGGATGTAGTTGGTAGCCCTCTTGGAGGCAACAATGGCCATCGAGCCCATGTGCATGATGCTTGCACCGTCACCGTCGAAGCACCACACGCGGCGGTCAGTCTTTTCCAGTGCGATGCCTAGGGCTATCTGGCTGGCGTGGCCCATCGAGCCTACGGTGAGGAAGTCGCGCTCATGTCCCTCACTCTTACTGACACGGTACTCAAAGAGTTCGCGGCTTATCATACCGGTGGTGCTGACAATCACATCTTTCTTGCCCAGCGCGGCAGCTACAGTATGGATGGCCTCCTCGCGGGCGAGGGACAAATCGTTGTCCACCACGTTTTGTAGTGTGTAGCCGTCGAAGGTATCTTTCTCTATTACCAGCGCGTAGGCCTCCTTGGTGGTGGTCATACGCTCTACAGCCTGACTAATCTGCATGGCGGTTTTCGTTTCGTCCTTGCTGAGCACTGTGTAGGGGACACCCATTGTGTCGAGCAGGGCAAGCGTAACCTTTCCCTGCTTCACGTGCTGCGGCTCGTCGTGAACGCCAGGCCTGCCGCGCCATCCAATGATGAGAAGCACGGGTATGTTATACACATCTTTGTCGGTCAGCGAGGCCAGCGGGTTGATGATGTTTCCTTCGCCGGAGTTTTGCATATAAACCACGGGAATCTCGCCGGTGGCAAGGTAGTGGCCTGCGGCAAGTCCCATCGCACCGCCCTCATTGGCCGCGATGATGTTGTGTCTGTCATCGGCGTGGTCAGTGATATATGCGCAGAGGTTTTTGAGCAGCGAGTCGGGCACACCGGCATAGAAGGTGATGCCGTATTTTGCCAAGGTGTCGTAGAAGAATTGCGGCCTGATCATTTTGTTCCAGGTATGAGTTCAAGTATTTCTTTTATCGGCATACAGATGGTATTGGCCTCCAACGACCGCTCGTTCTCAAGTATTATCTCGGCGCACTTGAGCATGGCAGGGTAGGCGGCGCGCAGCATGTGGTTGGCGTAAATCACTATGTTCACGCCCCATCCGTGCAGTTCGTCCTCCTTTATATGGTTGTAGGTGGTGGGCACGACCACGATAGGCACCGCAGGATGTTTCTGGCGGAAGCGGAGGCAGAACTCCTTTATGTCGCTGCCGCTCTTCTCCTTGCTGTGAATCATTATGCCGTCGGCACCGGCGTCAACGTATGCAAAGGTGCGCTCCAGCGCGTCCTCCACGGGCTTGCCGGCAATAAGGCTTTCGCAGCGGGCGATTATCATGAAGTCCTTGGTTACCTGTGCCTCCTTGCCCATGCGTATCTTGTGGCTGAATGCCTCTATGGTGTCCTGCGTCTGGATGGCCTCGGTGCCGAACAGCGAGTTTTTCTTCAGCCCCACCTTGTCCTCGATGATTATGGCTGAGATACCGTTGCGTTCCAGTGTGCGGACGGTAAACTGGAAGTGCTCGGCCTTGCCGCCCGTATCGCCGTCGTAGATGATGGGCTTGGTGGTGCATTCCAATATATTGGTGAGGTCTTGCATTCGCGTGGTAAGATCTACTGCCTCAATGTCGGGCTTGCCTTTCGAGGTGGAGTCGGTGAGCGAACTCGACCACATGCCGTCGAAGCTGTTGGTCTTCAGCCCTTTTTGTACTTCAGTATTTTCTATAATAAGGCTGCTGAGGCCGTCATGTGCCTCCATGATGCGCACTATAGGCTTGGCGGCTATCAGCCGGCGCAGTGACTTGAGGCGCACATCAGGCGTGGTGCCGATGGCTTTTATCTCCTTGTCGAGTGAGGAGGAGTTGATTCCCTTGGTATAGGGTATCTCGATTACCTCGCCGCCCAGCTCTTTCATCACCTCATAGACTTCGGCCCTGAGTTCCTGTTCACTGCCCTCCTTCCAGTCGTCGCCATGGATGATATAGTTTGGCTTGTACTTGCGCAGGTTGGGCACATAGCTCCACTCGTCCTGCGGCACCACGGAGGCCACGCCTCTGATGTGCTCCACCACGTTCTTGCGTTGCTCGTAGGTCATGTACGGCAGGCGGCGGTGCATGGCTATCGCCTTGTCGGTAAACAGGCCAATCATCACATCGCCGTGCTTGGCACCCTCCGTGATGATGTTGATAAGGCCCGGGTGCATGATGTCGCCAATCATGCCAAGATAAACTGTCTTGCTCATATCATGTTATGTTCTAATTCCCAACTTCTTTTTCAGCCTCTTCCATGCGGAGCGGCGGTACTCCTTCCTTACTTCGGGCAGCACCTCGAGGTAGCTGCGCCCGGTGTCGAACACCACCTCGCCGTGCAGGCTCGGAGCCTTGATGGGGGTCATGTAGTTGTCGCCGAATGAAGTGCGTAGGAAAGTGTCGTAGTCCTTGGGAGCGGGCACCATGATGTCCTCAAAGGGCAGCATGACCGTCTCGTCGAAAATCTTCTTGTCCCATAGGATATTCGGTCCCAGCGAGGTCAGCTCACCCACCTTGGTGTGCGGCATTTTAGCCAGTGCGCGCATCTCGTCTTCACCTTGAGAGTAGATGGCTGTCCAGCCTTGCTTCTTCACGGCGCGGCGTGCCTTGAGCTTTCGGAAGATAAGGGTGAATCGGCCCGAGCTGATGCAGTGGGTGTTCTTTGCTTTCAGAAAGCGGAACGTCTTTGTGCAGCGACGCAGGTGGTCGTGCAACACCTCCTTGTCGTCGGGTGCAGCATCGAGCGGGAATATGTCGATGAAGATGCCCTGATTGAAGGGCTGGTAGCAGTCGCTGGGCCTTATGGCCGCCGTGTCGCTGCGACGGAACTGGGCGTGGCCGCGATGGTAGTCGATGTCGCTGAACGCGGTCTGCAGGAAGTAGGGCTCCTCCAGCCCCTCGTTGCCGATACGGCACATGCGGTCGTAGTCCTCGCGCGGCATGGCTAGGTCTACATCGTCATCCCAAGGGATGAAGCCCTTGTGCCTCACCGCGCCCAGCAGTGTGCCGCCCTCCACCCAGCAGCGCAGGTTGTGTAGCTCGCAGTAGCGCAGGAAGCGGCTCAGCAAGTCCAGCTCCACTGCCCACACCTTCTTCATCTCTGCCGATACGGGGTGGCCGTCGCGTACTTCAGCTTCTAAATTCATTTATGCTATGTGAAATGTTTAATGTAAAACCTCAAATTTGCCGCTTCGCTCTCAAAGGCTCTTGCAAGTTTCGCTCCGGCTTCGCCGACTGCGAAAGAGCCGCTCTCTCAAAGAGAGCATTGCTCGAGCAATTTCTCGCGATGCCTTCGGCATTCAAACCTCAAACCTCAAATCTCAAACCTCAAACCTCTTCATCGCTTTCTCCACAATGGGAGCCATGTCATAATATCTGTACTCCGCCAGTCGTCCGCCGAAGATTACTTCCGCCTCATTGGCCGCCAGTTCGCGGTATTGCCCGGCGAGCCTGTTGTTGCGCCCGTCGTTGACGGGGTAGTACGGCTCCATGCCCGGTGCCCACTCCGTGGAGTATTCCTTGGAGATGACTGTGCGTGGGTTGTCGTACACCGCCTGGCCGAAGCTCTCGAAGTGCTTGTGTTCGATAATGCGCGTGTAGGGTACCTCCGCCTCCGTGTAGTTGACCACGGCGTTGCCCTGATAGTTGGGCGTGTCGAGGGTCTGCTGCTCGAAGCTGACCGTGCGGTACTCCAGCCGCCCCATACGGTAGTCGAAATATTCGTCCACCTTGCCCGTGAACACGATTTGTCTGGCTGCGCTATGCCAGTGGGCGCGGTTGCTGAAGTAATCGGTGCCGGTGAGTGTCTCCACACCCTCCAGCAGCCCGTCAATCAGCTTGTTGTAGCCGCCGATGGGCACACCTTGGTAGGAGTCGTTGAAGTAGTTGTTGTCAAACACGAAGCGCAGCGGCAGCCGCCTGATGATGAACGCCGGCAGCTCGTCGCAGCGGCGTCCCCACTGCTTCTCGGTGTAGCCCTTGACAAGCTGCTCGTAGATGTCGCGCCCCACCAGCAGCAGGGCCTGCTCCTCCAGGTTGCGCGGCTCGCTTACGCCGGCGCGGCGCATGGCGTCTACGGCCTCCTGCCTCTGCTCCTCCACCTTGGCCTCGGCCTCGGCGGGGGTGAGCACGCCCCACATCTGGTAGAACGTGTTCATGTTGAACGGCAGGTTGTATAGACGCCCCTTGTAATTGGCCACGGGCGAGTTGGTGTAGCGGTTGAAGGGTACGATGGAGTTGACGAAGTCCCACACCTCCCTGTTGGACGTATGGAAGATGTGGGCGCCATACATGTGGACGTTGATGCCCTCAATCTGCTTGCAGTATAGATTGCCGCCCACATGGGGGCGCTTGTCGATGACAAGGCATCGCTTGCCGCTCCTGTGGGCAAGGTGGGCAAACGTGCAGCCGAAGAGGCCGGCGCCGACAATGAGGAAATCGTACTTGGGCATGTGTGATATGGAAGAAGAATTTAAGAATTTAAGAATTGAAGGATGGAAGTTCAATTTTTTTTAATTTTCAATTTTTCCATTTTTTAATTTTTCAATTTTTCTAGGCGCTTGCCGGGCAGTCCGAATGTCTTGATGCTGGTGTATTTGCGCCACAGGTTGAGGCGGCGGCGCTCGGGCACCCCGTGGCGGCTGATATAGTCGCGCGCTCCTGCCAGCATGCGCCGGGCTACCTGACCGTCGAGGTAGGGGTCGTAGTTGTCGATTATCCAGCGGCGCATCTCGGCGTATCTTGCGCCGTTGTCCATCACCTCATGGTAGGCGGCGCTGAGTTCGCCGGGCTCCTGTATGTTGCACCAATGGAGATCCTGCGGCTTGGTGGCGGCGCGCAGGGTGATGACGGGCTTGTCGAGCAGCAGCTCCTCATAGATGGTGGACGAGGTGTCGCTGAGCATGATGTCGCTCATCAGCATGTATTTGGTTACATTGATGTCGTCTATCCATACGATGTTGTCCACCTCGTCGGCCAGTCGGCGATAGGTGTCGATGTGCTCCTGGGCGGTGAGCGGATGGAACTTCATCAGCACCACGGCATCCTCCGTCTCGGCAAAGTGGCGCAGCGCCTCGCGCATGTAGGGCAGCGAGGTCAGCGACGGCGAGAAGGTGGGGGCGTAGAGCAGGATGCGGCTCTTGCGGTAGCTGTCGAGGTACTGGCGCCGCTCGGCATCGAAGGCGTGCAGATGGCTGAATATCCAGTCCTGGCGCGGCCAGCCTGTCTCCAGCACCTCAAAGTCGCCGTACCTTCGGGCCAGGCGCTCGAAGCCCCGGGTGAAGAACGGCCCCTGGGTGAAATAGGTGTCGAAATAGCGGCGTATGACCCAATGGTCCTTCTTCTCGGCGGCGTAGCCGTGGAAGACCTGTATCTTGACTCCGCTGAGGTAGTAGGGCACGATGTTGCCGGGCACGAAGATGGCGTCGGGGTGAAACTGCTTTACCTCAGGGATGGAATTGGTGTATCTCACCTTGCCGGCAAGGGGGAAGACCGGGATGCGCTTGGCATGGACATACCACAGCACCTCGTTGCCGCCTTCGCGGTCGGCCTCTGCCTGCAGGGGCTCCAGGATGCTGATGGCGTACTTGTTTTCGCAGAAAAGACAGATTTTCATTTGGACTGGGCTGTTGTAGAATGGAAGAAGAATTTAAGAATTTAAGAATTGAAGGATGGAAGTTCAATTTTTCAATTTTTCAATTTTTCAATTTTTTAATTTTTTAATTTTCTGGCTGGCGTTCTCAAAGTCCTCTACGGTGTCGAGCTCGCAAGAGAAGAGGTCGCTTACGTCGAGCACGCGGAAGGTGTGACCCTGGGGGATGAGGCGCTCAAAGGCACGCTCGTAGAAGATGTTGGAGAGTCCTTCCCGCCCTATCATAAGGGCGAGCTCGCGGTAGAGGGCGGTGGTGTAGGACTTGCTCATGCGCTCTATGCCGAGGCTCTCGCCTGCAGCAAGGGCGGGATTGCAGGTCTTGCTTATCTCAAGTATGCTGCCCTGCTCGTCGGTGACGACTTTCATCTCTTCCTCGCCAAGGGGGTGCCTGATCAAGGTCAGCACATTGCTATGGCTGCAGGCCATTACGCGATTGAGGATGGCGGGGTCGTAGAGCAGGTCGCTGTCAAGCAGCAGCACGTCTTCGCCATCGGCCTCGGGACGCGCCAACCATAGGGAGTAGATATTGTTGGTGGTAGAGTACTCCTTATTATATATATAGGTGACCCTGAGGCCGGGATATTGCTGACCGACGAAGCTCTCTATCTGCTCATGGAGATAGCCTGTCACTATCACAATCTCGCTGATGCCATTGGCCTTGAGTGCGTCTATGGAGCGTTGCAGTAGGCTGCGCCCGCCAATCTTGAGCAGACATTTGGGGGTGCTGTCGGTCAAGGGGCGCAGACGCGATGCCGTGCCGGCTGCCAGGATTATTGCTTTCATCTGATATTAGAATTGAAGAATGGAAGAAGAATTTAAGAGTTTAAGAATTGAAGAATGGAAGAAGAATTGAAGAATTTAAGAATTGAAGGATGGAAGTTCAATTTTTTTAATTTTCAATTTTTCCATTTTTTAATTTTTCAATTTTATTGAAGTTTTTCCATTTTTCCATTTTTCAATTTTCCTAGGCGTTGAGGGCTATGCGCTTGATGGTGTCGCATACGGCCTGTGTCTGCTCGGGGCGTCCCAGTGTGATGCGAATGCAGCTCTCCAGGCCAGGGTCGGACATGAACTTAATCTTATAGTCCTGCTCAGCCAGCGCCGCCTGAAGCCGTTCCTTTATGCTGAGGGGATACTTGATGAGGATGAAGTTAGCCACCGACTTGTATATCTTGAATCCGGGCAGGGCGCCGAGCTCTCTCCTGTAGAGCTTGCGTCCCCAGTCCATCTGGTCGGCCACGGCGCGATAGTGGTCGTCGCTGTCAAGGGCGGCAAGGGCCACGGCTTCACTGAATCGGTTGTAGCCCAGGTATTTGTTGGCATAGTTGAGGAAACCTTCATGCCCCTTGCCCATGAAGCCGAAGCCCATGCGCAGCCCTGGCAGCCCGTAGAACTTGCTGAGGGTGCGGCTGATGATGAGGTTGCTGTATTTGTTGACCAACGGGGCGATGTAGTCGATGTCAGTGGTGATAAACGAAGCGTAGGCCTCATCCACCAGCACCATGGTCTGACTGGGAATGTGCTCCATTATGCAGCCCAACTCTTCGCCGCTGATGGAGTTGCCTGTGGGATTGTTGGGAGAGGCGATGAGGAGCATGCGGGGACAGATGCGATTGGTGTATTCTATAATCTCGTCAATGTCGTAAGCAAAGGTGTCGTCGGTCTCATGCAGGGGATACATCTCGGTGTTGCCTCCGCATTCGCCTGCAATGCGGTTGTAGTACCACCACGAGAACTGCGGTATCATTATGGTGCGGTTGTCGCCTTTGGAAAGGTAGTAGTGGACAGTGTTCTTGAGGATGTCCTCGCCGCCGTAGCCCAGCAGAATCTGCTCCTCGGGCACACCGTAAATCTCCGACAGCCTGACAGATACAATGCTCTTCTTGCCCTGGTCATAGATGCGGGTGTAGAAGCAGAGGAGCTGCGGGTCGAAGTTTTTGATAGTCTCCGTCACCTTGGCGGACGGCTGGAAATTAAATTCGTTACGGTCTAGGTAATTCATATTGTTGTTGGTCTATCTGTTTCGATATTTCTTTTTCATGGGGTGCAGCAGCCGCTTGCGCCTATACCAGTTGCGGTCGTGCCGCCGCTTCTGGGCTACGGCCTTGTTTGCCCAGTCTTCCTCGTCAAGGCCGCGAGCCTTGGCATACTGGCGGGCTACAAACTCGAAGAGGTCTATGCGCCCCGTGAAGCGAGTGAGGTTTTCTATGCATTCGCGGTCGGGTATGCGTTGGCCTTCGGGGTAGAACTTCATGCGGTTGATGTCAATAACCGCGAAGTGGAAGCCTCCGTCGGGCAGCGGGGCGTAGAGCACGTTGGTGTCATTGAGGTCGTTGTGAAGTATGCCTTTATCATGGAGTGCGGCGGCGTAGCGGGCAAAGGCAGCGGCCAGCCCTTTGTTCCAGTCGGGGCGGTCGGTCTGTCCCTCAATGTTCTGGAGAGTAGTCTCGCCGCAGAGGTAGAACATCTCCTTGATGCAGGGTCCTTGCCTGGTCTCAACGCAGGCAATGGGCGTGGGGGTGTCGAAGCCGCGACGGCATAGCTCCATGCCGTTGCGGAAGGCCTTGCTGGCCTTGCTGCGGCGGAAGATGTATATTATTTTCTGCAGCAGGTTGAGATGCTTGAAACGCTTGACGATGACGTGCATATCCCTGCTGTCGGCATCGTCTGCAGCCAGCGTGAAGAGCTTTATTTTGTTGCGCCCGTCCCATATCAGTTTGCCGCCGTCGGCAAAAGACGCCGGCAACGACTTCACAAAGGACAGCAACCTTGCGCTGTTAGCAAACTTGGGGTTTATCTGACATCTCGTCATTTGCGTAGCCTCCATTTCAGTTCGTTCCATTTCCTCCCTACGGAGTAGCGCCATAGATTTCGCCAGTCCTGACTGGAATGGCAGGGCATAATCGTTACTTCCTTCTTGGGCAGCGAGGGGTCCATGCCCCGGCAGATGTCGGCAATGTATTCAAACATGTTATACTTGTCCAGCATCATGCGCCTGGCTTCCAGCAGGGCATCACATGACTGAGTGTAGCGGTCGCTGCCAATCTCGTGGTCGATGATGCGTATGGCTTCATCGGGGCGATGTATGTTGATAGGCTCGTATGCCTTCCGCGGTATATAGTCGTCCATGTTGATGCATCCGTAATAGAACGGGAAGGTGCCGGCCAGCAGGCAGTCTGACATCTTCTCGGTCCAGTAGTAGCGCTGCGAGGAGTTTTCTATCACAATGTGGTATTTGTATTGTGCAAGCACATCCCACTTGTCGGCGAAGTCGCAGAATCCGCGGCCGAACACGTCGAGTTTGTCGCCATAGTGCTCTCTGAGCCGCTCCACAAAGCGCAGCCTGTCGATATGGCCCTTGGTGAAAGCCTTGTTGCTGGTAATCACCGACAGCAGTTTGGGCTTCTCCGGGGTAAGCATCGTCTTGAGCTTGTCGTAGTCCAAGGGGCAGGAAGTGATATTGCCCTCGCTGTCCTCGCTGTAGCCTATAAACCACGGCAGGATGGCCGGCGCGAAGTGCACGTTGCGATGGCGCGTCTGTTCCTGGCAGGTGTATACGGCACCAAATTGGTCTAGGTATTTCTGCGGATAGATGAGAACCGAACTTGGTTCCGTGGTCAGGAGGATGGTGTTTTCCGGTGCCACTCGGCAACTCTCGCCGTCTCTCACGCCCTTGCCTTGCACGACCCAGAAGTCGGGGTCTGGCATCTCAGGATTGTTGCCCAGCCAGAAACGATATTGCCCATCCAGCGAAAGCAACGAGTGCCCTTTTGTCTGGCGGCTGTAGATGGTGCCCAGCTGGGGGCGGTATGGCGTGAGTCTTATGTTTATCATTTCCTGTCTTGAGTGTCTTGGGCCGAAGGCTGGGCGTTGCCCCTTGCGGAGCTTACTATCTTGAACAGTTTGTCGGAGGGCCTCACCTTCTCGGGCACGGCTATTGAGACATAGCGCCCCTGCTCGGCGTGGTCGATTGGGGCGTAGTCATAGCGCATCTCGCCGGCTGTGACATAAACGGCACCCGTGGTGGGACCGGTAATGAGCAGGCGGTCGCCCTTGTTGAGGTCAGCGGCCTCCAGCAGAAATTCCGCCACGCCAATCTTGGAGAAATATTTCACTCCGCGGCCGACATAGACCTTGCGCTCTGTGGCGCTGGAGCCGTAGTTGCTGCTCCATTCGCCCATGGTCTGGCCGAGGTAATAGCCGTCCCAGAAACCGCGGTTGAAGACTGTCTTGAGCCGCTCGTCCCATTGGTCCTTCATCTGCTCGGTGATGGTGCTGCTGAGGGCTGCATTGAGGGCCTCCTTGTAACACTGCACCACGGTATATACATATTCAGGGCCGCGGGCGCGTCCCTCAATCTTGAATACGGTGACTCCCGCCTCCACCATGCGGTCAAGGAATCGGATAGTCTTCAGGTCCTTGGGCGACATGATGTATTTGTTATCCACATCCAGCTCAACGCCCGTCTCACGGTCGCGCACAGTATAACTGCGGCGGCACACTTGGAGGCATGCTCCGCGGTTGGCGCTGGAGCCCAGGTTGTTGAGGCTGAGGTAGCATTTGCCGCTTACGGCCATGCAGAGGGCTCCATGGCAGAACATCTCGATTCTGACCTTCTTGCCGCTGGGACCGAGGATTTCCTGCTCGTCTATCTGGCGCCTTATCTCGCTCACCTGGTCAAGGTTGAGCTCGCGGGCCAGCACAACTACGTCGGCAAACTGCGCATAGAACTTGAGAGCCTCAATATTGCTGATGTTGAGCTGTGTGGAGAGGTGTACCTCCTGCTTTATTTCCTTGCAGTACTGCAGCACAGCTACGTCGCTGGCTATGACGGCAGAGATGGAGGCTTCCTTGGCAGCATCACAGATGGAGCGCATCAGGGGCAGGTCTTCGCCGTAGATGATGGTGTTGACGGTGAGGTAGCTCTTCACTCCAGACTCGTTGCACTTGCTGGCTATATCGCGGAGGTCGCTGATGGTGAAGTGGGCGGCGGAGTGGGCTCGCATGTTGAGGCTCTCCACTCCAAAGTATATGGAGTCGGCCCCGGCCTTCAGCGCGGCAGAAAGCGACTCCCACGACCCCGCCGGGGCCATTATCTCATATCCGTCACTGTTCATCCTAGATTCTTTGTTTCTTGGCTTCTCTGATTATTTGCTTGCAATGTAGGCGTTGATATAGTCACACGAACGACGCAGCTCATCGGTGGGCGGCAGATTCTTGGCCAGCCAATCATAGCCCTCAAGCTCCGATCCGTGGAGGTCGAAGACATAGGTCTTGGTGTCCCAGTTATAGTAGTATTTTATTACTTCTTCCTGCGGCACTGCGGCCAGGCCGTAGTAGCATTTCTTGAGGCGCTGCATGTCAGTGGTGTTTTGTATGGCCAGGCGCAGGTATTCAATGGCTAGCTTGTTGAGGTTGTTATAATGGATGTCGACGCTTGACCACGAATATTCGCTCAGTGCCCAGAGGTCGCCGGCGGGCGAAGCCTGGAAGCATTTGTTGGCTATCTCGTAGGCCAGATCGGAGAGCTGGTTGCCGCGCAGGGAGTGCAGCATTTTTGTCTTGTCGGCCATATCGCGGCAGAACTCCAGCTTCACGTTGCGATACTCCTTGATGTCGCCGGAGTTCAGGTAGCTGTAGTCTTCGCGCTCAAAGTCACGCTTGCTGAAGTTGCGCAGGTTGATGTAGGGGGCAATGCCTTGCTCTTGCAGCATGCTCTGGGGCAGGTTCTCCAGATAGCCGATGGCTTTCTCAAACTTGCCTTCGCGCATCAGCTTGGTGCCGATAAGCTCCTGCACCTCGGGCGTGAGGCTGGTTTTGGTCATGGCGCTGAGCCCCTTGGTCAGCTGGTCGGCAGGCGGATTCTTGATGTCTTCATAGAACCTGATGAGCTCATCGGCAGACCACTTGTGGTCGATAATCTCTCTGAAGTTCAGGCAGTATTCATCGCCTATGCCATACACTTCGTCAAAGATGCAGAGCACCAGTTTCTGGGCATGCTCGTTACCCAGCGACTGACAATATTTATAGAGGCGCGTGGGCAACGCAAAGTTGTAGATGCTATATACGGGACTCAGTTCACGGTCTTCGCTCTCGTCGTCAATGTAACGGCTGTAGGCATCCAGCAGGTTGTTGGTCTCTGCCAGCAGGTAGCTGGTGAAATCGGCGGGCCTGGCGTCGGCATTAAAGGAGGCAAGGAACTTGAAGTAGCGTGCAAAGTCCTTCTCTGCCTGTGTGCCCTTCATCTTCTCCACTTTGCCGAAAGCCTCGTATGCCTTGTCGTCATCGTGGGCGGAGAAGTATAGGAATCCTACGAAGTCCTGCCACAGGGCAAGGTCTTTCACCTTCTTTTCCTTCACCACCCTCTCGGCCAGTGCCAGCATCTTGTTGTAGTCGCGCTTCACTTGCGGCCAGATGGTGCCCCAGTCACCGTCGCTGGACAGGGCATGGTAGAGGTAGTTGGCATAGTCTTGTATCACATAGCCCAGCACTCGCGAGTCTTTTTTCTTCTCGTAGAGCTGTGTCAGTTTGTCGGGGTCGAGCAGGCGGCTCACGCACTTGTTGATACTCTGCATGTCGCCGTTGGCGTCGAATATCTCCAGGGCTTCTACATACTGTTCCCTCTGGTAGTAGACGCCGCCCATGTAGCCGCGGGCACGGCGCTTCAGCGGGCTCTCCTTCCATTTGCTGGCGTAGTTCAGCCAGTTGGTCTCCACTTCGTCGTAGCGCTTGGCGCAGTAGAGGGCACGCATCCTCAAATACACGATGCGCTCTGTCAGGTTGCCGTTGGGCAGGAGGCGGGCAATCTCATACACCAGCTCGTTGTACTGGTTGGGCGTGGGGCGCTCGTAGTCCCATGAGTTCATCCAAGTGTTGAGCTTGTAGAGACGGTTGTTGAGTTTCAGATAGTTGATGGCATTGGTGTCGCCCCTCTTATAGAGGGTTGCCACCAGGGCATTTTCCGATTCCTCGGGCTTCAGGTAGTCCTCGGCCTCGGCGTTGGATATAGCCTCCTTCAGGTCCTCCTTGCTGACGATGCCGTCAAGGTAGTCATACCAAAAGTCAACGCTCTCGGCTACGGCATCGAAGCCTGTCTCGTCAGCATCATACGGATGTACGAGGCAGAAATAGTCACTCATGTTTGGGTCCCAGCCGTCGCCGCCGCAGGCCATGGACCTGAGCGGAGAGAACAAGAGACAACATAGGATAAAAGCGAAGGGACAGAAAGACTTCCTCGCATAACTCCTTACTCGTTCAATCATAAAGCTCCTGGATTTCATAACGCTTATTTTTTAGAAATTTATTGTCAAGATGATATATCACCAGCTGGTCGCAGACCCCCTTGCGGTTCTCCTCCAGCATGTCGCGCACCTGCCTCAGCAGGGCGGGGGAGGGCTCTTCGTGCCTTATCATGTCGCCAGGGTAGATGCGCTGTCCGGCGGGGTCGCCAATGCCGTCGGCGGGAGCCGCCATGTAGGCTTGGCATTCATAGTGGGTGCTGTCAACGCGGCGGAAGGCGGCTGTGTCAGTCAGGTTTACGCCCCTCACGATCTGGGCGAAGTCGTGGCCGTGGAAGAGGAGGTCCCAGCCGTAGATGGGCAGTGCGGCGCAGAGCGGCAGATCGTAGTCCTTCAGCCGCGGCATGTAGGGTGCCACCGCCTCGGCGGTCAGGATGGAGTTCCGCTCGCTCTCATCGCGGAAGTTGCCCACGTTATAGACCATCAGCACGCCCTCGTCCACCGGTGGCACCGCCTTGCTGAGCTGGTGGAGGCGAATGGTGGCGGAGAGCTTACGCCCCTGCCGGTGGAGCATGTCGCGCAGGTCGCTGAGGAAACTGAAGTATGCCGCCTCGTCGCTGCCTACCCAGTCGTAGTCCATCTGAATCATCTGGGCGGTGCCAAGTCCGTTCTGCTTCGTCATCTGGTCGATGCGGTTGAGCACCAGCTTGGCCAGAGACTTCTCCCCCGAGGGGGTGCTAGAGTGGGCTAGGGCGCCCGGCTCAATAAACACCGTGGGAATCACCTCAATGCCTTGCGGCAGGGAGTCCTCAAAGAGCAGCGTGTTGGCAGGCGTCAGTGTCCTCCCCTTTGAGGAGGAGTTAGAGGCGGCTTCGGAGTTGCTTACCACATCAAACAAGTGCAGGTAAATCTTGCCCACTTTCGCCTCGCTGAGGAAACTGCGTTCTTCCGCGCCGAGGCTCAGCGTGGTGCGCCAGTAGTAAACGGCGGGCTGGGGGTTGTCCACCCTCTTGGGCCGCTGGCCGCAGGATGCCATCGTCAACACTGCAACCGCGCATAATGCAAACAACTTTGTTATTTGTTTATTTGCCAACTTGCTAATAGCTTTATATACGTATGCAAAAATAGCTAATTTTATTGAACCTGACGAACAACCGAAGGTAAAAAACAAAAAAACTCCCTCAGGGAGTGATTTTTATGTCTTTTGTCCGTGCGACACAGGCGACAGAAAAACAAGAACCGCATCTTCCTTTGTGGAGGGAGATGCGGTTCTCTTGGTTGGTCATCAAAAAGAGAGGCTTACTTGCGGAGGCCAAGCTTCTTGACAATCTCACGATAGCGGTTGATGTCCTTGCGCTTCAGATAGTTCAGAAGTGCGCGGCGCTTACCAACCAGCTTCGTCAAGGCCCTTTCGGTACTATGATCTTTACGGTTGGCCTTCATGTGCTCCGTCAGATGGGAAATACGGTAAGAGAACAATGCCACCTGAGCTTCGGGTGAGCCGGTGTCAGTGTTGGACGCGCCGTAGGTTCCAAAGATCTCTTTCTTCTTTTCAGAATCTAAGTACATAATATTTAGTTAGTTTGGTTAGTTGTTGCCCACGATTTGTGTCGTAAGCGGGTGCAAAGGTACAAAGAAATTAGGAATTAGGAATTAGAAATTAGGAATTATTTTCAGTTATGGGTGATTTTTTTTGAGGCGCAGCCTGTCTTGACGCCAAAAATCCGTGGCCATGCCGCCAAAAACCGGAGGTCTTGCTACCAAAATACGGAGGCCGTGGCGTACGGACAGTCTCCTTGGCTGCCCCTCGGCTGCTCATGGCCATCCGTGCCGGTCTGCCAGTTTCAAGACTTGAGCTTTTGTCGTTAAAATCCGTTCTCGCTATTCTTAAGCTAGAGCCGATGGATTCTTATTGCGAACTCACTGATTTTTAATGCGCAGAGCCTGACTTTCGTCGCGCGGAAACTGAAATTTAATCGCGATTTAACGGAAATTTAATCGCGATTTAACGGAAATTTAATCGCGAATCAAAATTCAATCTCCAGGCTTTTTATTTTGGTTTCGTCAGTGATAAATCGTTTTTCCTCAGTTCAAAAGTCAAATTTCAGGCTTTTAAACTTGGTGCCGAGTGAATTTGTTGATTTCTTCTGGTTTTTTGTGTGTTTTTTCTCGAATTGACATCGCTTTAGGGGCCAAGTAATGGATTTTTCCCTATCTTTGCAGATTGAAGCGAGGAGTGTTCAAGAGTAGTGGGCACTGAAAGAAATTGCCGGAATTTTTTCAGAATTGCATGGTTGTTTCTCCGCGAAGGTTCTGTCAGTGGTCGTCGAAGCCAGCCTGACAAAAAAAGGCCCGAGTTCTTGACTGCGTTAAATAACCTCGTCAACCTCGTCAAATCGTCAACTCGTTCACTTGTCAACTATATAAATAATGTATATGAAGAAATTTTTCAGGAAGTTTGTTTTGGTTATGTTAGTGGCCAATGCCCACTGGATGATGGCAAGCGGCCAGACGCAGATCATCCGCCTGGCCTGCTCTGAGGGCAGCGAGTGTGCCGAGCTCACCTTCAAGGTCGTGGGCGAGGGCAGTGTGCATGTTGACTGGGGCAAGGGCTCCGTGGGCGATTACGACAACGGCATACTGGCCGGCAAGTGCCAGGGCGACACGGTGACTATCACCATGCCTTCAACTATCACCGGCTTCGACTGCGAGGGTTTCTGCATCTCGTGGCTCGACGTGAGCGGTGCGCCCAACCTGGTGGCCCTCAACTGCGCCGACAACAATCTGGAGGCCCTCAACGTGGATGACCTGCCGCTGCTGGATGAGCTGCGTTGCAGCGACAATATGATAGCGGTCCTCTCCACGGCGGCAAACTCCCGTCTGCGCTACCTTGACTGCGGCAACAATATCATAGAGGCCCTTGACCTCAGCGGCAATCCGCTGCTGGAGGTGCTCAACTGCTCGGGCAATAGGATAGGGCAGCTCAATGTGGAGCACAACGACGCGTTGCGAGGTCTGTGGAGCACTGATGCCAATATCTCCAGGCTCGACCTCAGCCTCTGCCGTAAAATCAGTTCGGTAGTCCTCTCCTATGGCAACCTGAAGTCGCTCACCTTCAGTTCTCCGTCGGAGCTGCAAGACCTCTGGGTGAATAATAACCACCTCACCACCCTCGACCTCAAGGGCACCAATGCGCTCTTCACTGCCGACCTCAGTGACAATGAGCTGGAGAGTCTCGACCTGCGCGATTACTCTGCCAAGACCAAGATTGACTATATGAATTGCAGCAACAACAGGCTGGCCTTCACCTATTTCTATCCCGAATCCAAGGTAAACAACTATGTCTGCGGAGTGCAGAAGCCTGTTAACTGCGTCAGCGACTCCATTATCTACAATGAGCTGATAGAGTTTTCTGATCTTGTCGTCAATGTCGCCGGCATCAAGTCGGGTGTCATTACCGTCTTTGACGCCGCCACCGACACTGAGCTGGAGAAGGGCAACAATACCAAGGACTATCAGTATATCATAGGCCGCGTGCGCTTCTGGCATGAGATTGACAGTGCCTATATGGTCATAACGTCTGCCAAATATCCTGACTTGGAGATTTATACCAACCAGTTCACTGTCTATGACCCCGAGGCTGTGGGTGTAATCGGAATAGAGAATAATCCGCAAACCTCAAGCCTCAATCCTCAAACCCTCTACGACCTCCAGGGACGCAGGGTTACTATTCCGCAGCGCAACACTATCTATATCCGCAACGGAAAGAAAATCGTGTACTGATAGATGTTGATACTGACTGACATCCTGCCAATTCGTCAACTCGTTAACTTGTCAACTAATAATAAACCGTATATGAAAAAAGTCCTTTTCCTACTGCTGACTGCCTTAATGCTCAGCGGCCAATGGTCAACGGCCAATGCCCAGGGCGCCATTGCCACCAACAACAACCGTGTCATCGTGCCCATCACCTCCGGGCGCAACATTCCCTATGTAGCTTTTACCGGCAACATCCGCGTGGAGGGCACTAAAGACTATGCTGTGACAACCGATGCCGACTGGCTCACTGTGGAGACGACCGCCGACGGCCTGCGCTTCTCGGCCACGGCCAATACCGCCGACCAGCCCCGCACCGCCATAATTACTCTCACCTCCAACGACGGCAAGGTCACCCGCACCATAACCATCAATCAGGACTCAGAGCTTTACGCCAACGACCCTGACGGCAAGGCACATGCTGCGCTGAGCAAGATGAGCCTGGCCGACAAGGTCAACCTCATCGTGGGCGAGAACTCCTTCTACACCAGCGCCATCAACAGCATTGGCCTGCCGCGCCTCTTTATGGCCGACGGCCCCCAGGGCGTGCGCACCTCCGACGGTGCCAATGCTCCGGCCTATCCTACCAATGTGGTGCTGGCCTCAACCTGGAATAAGGACCTGGCCTATGAGTATGGCCGTTCGCTGGGCCGCGACTGTCGCGCCCGCGGCATACAGTTTATCCTCGGACCTGGCGTCAATATCTGCCGCTCACCGCGCAATGGCCGCAACTTTGAGTATCTGGGCGAGGACCCGTGGCTCGCTTCCGAGATGGCGGTCAACTATATCAAGGGCGCTCAGAGCAACCCCGGCGTGGTCTGCATGATGAAGCACTACGCCGCCAACTTTATGGAGTATGGCCGTCTCAGCGTCAGCTCCGATGTTGACGAGCGCACGCTGAATGAGATATATTTCCCGGCCTTCCGTCGCGCCGTGCAGGATGCCAAGGTCGGTTCCGTCATGTCGGGATACAACCTGGTCAACGGTATTTATTGCTGCGAGAACGGCTATTTGATGCAGGATGTGCTGCGTGGCCAATGGCAGTACCCCTTTATGACCGTCAGCGACTGGGGCGCTCCCTACTATGCCCTCGGCCAGCCCGACATGGTGCTCCACATGCTTGACCATGGCGTGGATATGGAGGCTGCCACTCCCGGCTACTATCAGACAAAGCTGGCTGACGTGCAGCAGTACATAGCTGATGGCAAACTAAACGAGGAAAAGATTGACCAGAAGGTGCTCGATATCCTGCGCACCATATATTATTTCCATCTCGACGAATATACCTTTGCCGACAAATCTATATCCCTCGATAGCGAGGAGAGCGCGCAGGTTGCCTATCAGACTGCCGCCGAGGGCATTGTGCTGCTTAAGAATGATGGTCTGCTGCCCCTTGACCCCAACACGGTGAAGAAGGTGGGCGTGATAGGTCCCAATGCCGACACTTATGTCTCCGGCGACGGTAGCGGCCGCGTGTCTCCCAACCATAGAGTGACTACGCTCGTAGGCATGGAGAATGCCGGCAAGGCTGCCGGCGTTGACGTGCAGATGATTGACTTCAGCGACGCAGAGCCTATAGCCAATAAGAATGGCAAGGTGTTCTACTACACCGACGAAGAGTGCACCACTCCGGGCTGGACTGCTGAGTACTTTAACAACAAGACGGCTTTTGGCACCCCTGTCACCACGCGCGTAGAACAGGAGATTAGCAATCCGTGGGAGAAACAGGCCGTCAGCGGCATCGGCTCCACCAATTTCTCGGTGGTGTGGACTGCTTACCTCAAGCCTACCTATTCCGGCAAATATACCTTTGCCTTTACTGCCGACGACGGCATGGACCTCGCCATCAATGGTACCAAGATAATCAACGACTGGGCCGACAATGCCGAGCACACCAAGACCTTCACCCTCTCTTTGGAAGCAGGCAGAGTCTATAAGCTTGTGGCTCGTTTCTATCAGGCTGGAGGCGGAGCCGTAGCCAAACTCGCTGTCACCAGTGACAATCCCGACTACAAGGCACAGCAGGAGGCGCTGCTCGCCAGCCTTGACGCCATCGTCGTCTGCACGGGCTTCGATCAGACTTTGGAGGGCGAGAATAAAGACCGCACATTCGCCATGCCGACCAACAAGCAGCAAATCATCACTACAGCCATCAACACCGGCCGCCCGGTTGTCGTGGTGCTCAATAGCGGCGGGGCTGTCAATATGAATGCCTGGCTCAACCAGGTGAAGGGCGTGCTGTGGGTTGGATATCCCGGACAGGAAGGAGGTACCGCGATTGCCGACATCATCTTCGGCAATGTCAACCCCTCTGGTAAATTGCCCCAGACCTTCGAGCGATTCGAGGCCGACAATCCCACCTATAATTATTATAATGCCACCAACAAGCGTGTGCAGTTTAAGGAAGGCATATACGTAGGCTACCGTGGCTTTGAGAAAAATAAGAAGACTCCGCTTTTCCCCTTCGGTTTCGGTCTCAGCTACACCACTTTTGAACTCTCTGACCTTCAGGCCACTTCCTCTGAGGCCACCGTCACCGTACGCAACACTGGCCAGCGTGCAGGCAGCGAGGTGGTGCAGATATATGTCAGCCCTACTGACAACAATGCCACCATCGACCGCCCGGCCAAGGAACTGCGTGGATTTGCCAAGGTGGCCCTCCAGCCCGGCGAGAGCAAGACCGTCACCATACCCCTTGACAACCATGCTTACAGCTACTTCGACGTTACTACCCATGCCTTCCGCCAGCTGCCCGGCACCTATCGTATCCTTGCCGGCACCAGCTCTGCTGACCTGCCTCTGCAGGCCGAGGTCGTTGTGGAATAACAACTGCAAAGAACTTAATGGTTTAAGAATGGAGAGATTGGATTTAATTTTTCCATTCTTCCATTTCTCAATTCTTAATCACTATTTCCATTTTTCAATTCTTTAATTTTAAAAGCTTATTCCCATGAAACGATTACTGTTTATCATGCTGACCGCTTTGATGATTAACGGCCAAGGGTTATTGGCCAAGACGGTGAAGGTGACCATTGACGGAACGGTGCCGCCGTCGCAGACAAAGTTGTATCTTATCATCAATGAGGATACTGCCAATGCTCAGTTACTGACCATCAAGGATTGCAGGTTTTCAACAACCGTCAAGGTAGACCGCGATGCGTTTATCCGCCTCCATGATTCGAAGAAATGGCCTGAGTACAGTGCCTTTGTGCTGATTCCCGACAGTAAGCACATTACCGTCGATTGGAATAGCGGCGCTATTAGCGGCTCACCAATGTCGCAAATGCTGAAGGCCGCTTGCAAGGAAATCAGGGATTCCAGCCCCGAGGGTTTCCATATTGACGTGTTCAGCGAAGACCCCGAGGCATGGCGTCAGGCGCGGGAGCAAGGCAATGCCGTTCGTAACAAACTGTTGGAGCAGCAGAAGAGCGTTGTCAGAAGGGTGTTGTTTGACAAAGAAAACAGTATCCTCTCAGTTTGGCTTGCCTATTGCTTTCCGCAGCTGTTCAAAGGAGAGTTTGAGGGCTATATCGATTATGCGCAGCCCAAATGGATTAATCATCCGCTGATGCAGAAAAAGCGATAAAACATTTTCTTATAATCATCCCTCTGCTATCTCGCTAAGCTCGAGCCAGCGGAGGGATTTTTCGTCCAGTTCGGCGTCGAGCAGGGGGAGCCGCTTGGAGTGGGTGGTTATTTGTTCCACGCTGATGGTGCCGCTGCTGAGGGCGGCAACAATTTCAGTCTTTTCCGCTTCCAGGGCGGTGATATCGTGCTCTAACTGCTCGTATTCCTTCTTCTCTTTATAGGTGAGACGGCGTGGTGCGGCTTTTTCGCGTTGTTTTGGTACAGAGGATTTCTCTCGTGCAGAATTAGCGGTTTCATCGGAGAGTTTGGCTCGTTTGTAGGTGGTGGTGTCGCCTGAGGAAATGTTAGATGCGTTGGGCGCGTTGACACTGTCGCGATACTGCGTGTAGTTGCCAGGAAAGTCTTTTATTATGCCGTTGCCTTGAAAGACGAGCACGTGGTCTACCACCTTGTCCATGAAGTAGCGGTCGTGGCTGACTATGATGACGCATCCCTCAAACTCGCGCAAGTATTCCTCCAGCACTTGCAGGGTGACGATATCGAGGTCGTTGGTCGGCTCATCGAGTATCAGAAAATTGGGACTCTGCATAAGCACTGTGCAGAGGTAGAGACGGCGCAGCTCGCCGCCGGAGAGTTTGTAGATGTAGTTGTGCTGAGTCTCGGGCGGAAAGAGGAACTGCTGCAAAAATTGGCTGGCGCCGAGCTTGCGCCCATGACCGAGGTCCACATATTCGGCGATGTCGCGCACGGCATCAATCACCTTCATCTGCGTGTTGAACTGCATTCCCTCTTGGCTGTAGTAGCCGAAGCGCACTGTCTGCCCCACGTTGATATGGCCGTTGTCGGGAGTGATATAGCCAAGTAGCATCTTAATGAACGTGGTCTTACCAGTGCCGTTGTTGCCTACTATGCCCAGCTTCTCATAGCGGGCAAAATTATAGTAGAAATCCTTGAGTATTACTTTGTTGCCGAAGGCTTTGGACACGTAGTTCATTTCAAAGATTTTGCTACCAATGTAAGTGCTCTTAACTTCCAGGCGTGTCTTATCCTCGCGGTATGTGTTGTGGGCGCGCTCTTCCAACTTATAGAAGGCTTCTTCCCGGTATTTTGCCTTGTGGCCGCGGGCCTGCGGTAATCGGCGCATCCACTCCAGTTCCTTGCGGTATAAACTGCCTAGGCGTTCTGCTGCGGCGTTTCGCTGGTCGATGCGCTCCTGCCGTTTTTCGAGATAATAGGAGTAGTTGCCGTGGTATGCATAGACTTGATGGTCAGCCAGCTCGATTATGTCGTTGCATACGCGGTCAAGGAAATAGCGGTCGTGGGTGACCATGAGCAGCGACATGGTGGTCTGCTGCAGATAGCGCTCCAGCCACTCTATCATTTCGAGGTCAAGATGGTTGGTGGGCTCGTCAAGCACTAGCAGATCGGGCTCCGTCAGCAGGATATTGGCTAATGCCACGCGCTTGAGCTGACCGCCGGAGAGATGGCCAATCTTCTCGTTGAAATCGTGGATTTTTAGCATTGTGAGCACCTGCTTGATGCGTGCCTCATAGTCCCAGGCATTGGCTGTCTCCATGCGCTCTATCCAAATGTCAAGGTTGGGGTTGTCAGGAGTGTTGAGGGCTGTTTGGTAGCCTAGCACTGTCTCGGCTGTTGTAGTGCCATGCTGGAAGCAGGCCTCCATCACAGTCAGATGCTCGGGGTACCATGGATTTTGGCGGAGGTACCCCACGCGAAGGTCACGTCGCCAGACAATCTCGCCTGCTTCGTAGTCTTCATCACCGCAAAGGATGTTAAGCAGTGTGCTCTTGCCTGCTCCATTCTTAGCGATAATTCCGACCTTTTTTCCTTCGGCTAGGCTGAAGTTGAGGTCCTCCATCAGCACAAGGTTGCCGATTCTTTTTGTCAGTCTGCGTACATCAAGTATAGTGGATTGTGCCATGTCTTATTTTTCGTACAGTTCTATAGGCAGCTCGTCGGGGTCTCTTAGAAAGAGGAATTGCTTGCCGGTCAATCCGTCGATGCGCGGAGCTTCGTGAGCTATGCCTAGGTGATCTAGCTCTTCAATGGCATCAGCCATACTGCTGACCTCAAAGGCCAGATGACGCAGCCCCAGAGCTTCGGGGTTAGTGGGTCTGGGCGGTGGCGTCGGGAATGTGAACAATTCTATTGCGTAGCTGTTGCCAAGTGCGAGGTCTGTCTTGTATGACTGTTGCTCGGCTCGGTAATGCTCGCCAATTACGTTAAGCCCCAGCACCTTGGTGTAGAATTCCAAACTGCGCTGGTAGTCGGAGCAGATAATTGCAATGTGATGTACCTTGTTTAATCGTAGCATGGTTGAAATGTTTAGCTTGCCCAGTCCTCCATCTGGAGGCTGGGCATCGCTTGGCTGTTATTGTCGATTGCAAAGTTACGCTTTTTTCTTGAATTTTGCAAAAAGCTGCCTGCGTTCATGCGTTTTGCAACGCTTCCCTACCCCTTCTAGCCTTTTACTCCTAGCCTAGCCTGCATTACATTGACGATATAGTCGCCAAGTCTTTCCAGTTCGCTCACAAGATCATCGAATATTGTGCCGACCACATAATCATACTCTTGCTCATTTACGGCTTCAATGTTGGCGGCTTTTAAACTGTCGTACATCGCGTCTATCTGGTTTTCGATGAGAAAGGTTTCGTTTATGTCATAGTCATCACGTTTACTTGACATCACCACGCACATATGAATTAGGGCATCATTGCAGAGGCTCATCATGGCTTGCAGATTAGCCATTTGTCGTTGTGTGAACCAGTTGTCGTTCTGTTCACGGCGTTGCAGGGTACGACCAAGATTGCGGCAGGCATCACCGATAGACTCCAGCTCACCCACCTCGCGCATCATCTGGCGTATTTTCTGCTTTGTGTCGCTGCTCAGATGATCGGCACTCACTTTCTCCAGATAATGCGCAATCTCCAGCTCCATGCGATCGGTGAGTTCCTCCTCGTGCTCTATGCGTTCATATTGCTTGGCTCGCAGTTTGGCATCGCTCTCTGTGAACAGTTGCTGTACCATGCCGAACATATTGCGTACATTCTCGGCAAATCGGGCAGTTTCCTTCTGTGCTTGAAGTACGGCAATCTCTGGTGTCTGCACAAGGTTGGCTTGAATGTATTGCAGGTGAAATTCATTGCTTGCCGCATTCTCTTTGCTTGGCAATAGCCAGCGTACGGCACGCTCAATCTGGGGCACGAAGCCGATGAGGATGGCTGTATTGGTCACATTGAAACATGTGTGGAACATGGCAAGTACTATTGGCAATTTCTGTACCTGGCCACTTTCCGACGGATTATAGCCAGTAATATTGCATATGGTATCTACAAAAGGATAGAATATTATAAGCACCCAAATAACGCCAATCACGTTAAATAGCAGGTGGGCCAATGCTGCCCGCCGTGCTTCGGTGCCTGCGCCCAGGGCTGCTAGATTCGCAGTGGCAGTGGTGCCTATATTTTCGCCCATCACCAGCGCTATGCCCAAGTAGATAGGAAGGACGCCGGTGGAGCATAGCAGGATGGTGATTGCCATGACTGCGGCAGATGACTGTACAAGGCAGGTGATGAGGGTGCCTATGGCAAGAAATATCAGAATGGTGATATGACTGCCGGTGTCGAATGAGGCAAAGAATCGGATGGCTGCTTCATTGTGCTCAAGGTCAAGGTCGTGCCCTGCTGTACTCAGCATTACTAATGACAAAAAGAGAAAAGCTATTCCAAAAAGGAAATCGCCAATATAGCGATAGTCTCTTTTGTAAATAAGTATTATGCCGACGATGAATGCGGGAAAGACAACGCAGGTTAGATCAACGGAATATCCCAGTGACATTATCCATGCGGTCAGGGTGGTGCCAATGTTCGCTCCCATGATGACTGTGATAGCCTGGGCTAGTGTTAGTAGTCCTGCGCTAACAAAAGAGACTGTCATCACTGTGGTGGCTGACGATGACTGTACGGCACAGGTCACAAATGTACCTGTTAGCATACCCGTAAATCTGTTTTTAGTCATTCGTGCCAATATGTGTCTCAGTTGGGGCCCTGCCATTTTTTGCAGAGCCTCACTCATCATCCTCATACCATAAATTAGAAGTCCCAGTGCGCCCGATATTTGTAACGCAAGCATAAGATAGTCTTGTTCTGTTTCCATACATCTAAATTTGTGGTGCAAAATTATGCTCTTTTCACAGTGTTACCAAGGATATCACGTTACGATAATGTTACGAAACGGTTACAATTCTGTTACAGCAACTATTTTTTCTGTCTGTGTATTTTTTCCTTATTCCTTATTTATTCGTTTGATGGAAATTGACTAAATTTGCACCATTGAACAACAAAAGATTACTGAATATGAATAATGTTGCAACCGAATTTGCTGCTCAATTGCTGGAAGTGAAGGCTGTCAAGGTGCAGCCTACGGAGCCTTTTACATGGGCTAGCGGCTGGAAATCGCCATTCTATTGCGATAACCGCAAGACGCTTTCTTATCCCAAGCTACGCACTTTTGTAAAGAATAACCTGGTGGAGTTAATCAAGGCCAATTTTAGTGATGCAGATGCCGTGGCCGGCGTTGCCACGGGCGCTATTGCGCAGGGGGCCTTGGTGGCTGATGCACTTGGGCTACCATTCTGCTATGTGCGAAGCAAGGCAAAGGATCATGGTATGGGCAATCTGATAGAGGGCACTCTGCCCGAGGGCAGCAAGGTGGTAGTTGTGGAAGACCTCATCTCTACTGGCGGTAGCAGCCTTAAGGCCGTGGAGGCACTGAGGGCCGCAGGCTTTGAGGTGGTAGGCATGGTAGCCGCCTACACC
>CADAZW010000018.1 GCA_902792555.1 uncultured Bacteroidales bacterium
TGCACTATGCTCTGCGGATGTATAAGCACCTCTATCTGCTTGGCGTCAATGCCGAAGAGCCATTTGGCTTCGATTATCTCAAAGCCTTTGTTCATCATGGTTGCGGAGTCGATGGTTATCTTGGCGCCCATGTGCCATGTGGGATGCCGGAGGGCTTGTGCAGCGCTTACGGTGGAGAGTTGCTCCCTGGTCAGCAGGCGGAAGGGACCTCCGCTGGCGGTTAGCAGCAGCTTGTCGATATTGTCGGGATTCTCGCCTACCAAGCACTGGAAGATGGCGCTGTGCTCGCTGTCAACGGGCAGGATGGGGGACTTGTGGCGCAGGGAGAGGGAGGTTATGAGCTCTCCGGCCACTACCAGCGTCTCCTTGTTAGCTAGGGCTATCTGCTTGCCTGCACGGATGGCGGCGATGGTCGGCTCAAGGCCGCTGAACCCTACCGTGGCGGTCAGCACTACATCAACGCAGTCCATCTGCACTACCTCGCACAGGGCTTTAGCTCCGCAATAGACTTTGACGGGGAAATCATTCAAGGCCTCGCGTACCTTATTATATTGTGTCTCGTCAACAATCACCACTGCATCGGGCTCAAAGCGGCGGGCCTGCCCTATGAGGGCATCAGCGTGACTGTAGGCCGTGAGTACTCTGACCTCATAGCGGTCGGGGTGCTCTGCCACCACCTGCAGCGTCTGGGTGCCGATGGAGCCTGTAGAGCCTAGGATGGCGAGTCGTTTCTTCATTTATTTTTTAATATTTCAATTTTTCAATATTTTAATTTTTTCATTATCCCACCAGCCCCTCAGGCAGATTGAGCATGAGGGTGCGGTCATTGAGGTCTATATCTTCCACCAGGTCGGGATGGACGGGCAGGATAATCTCTTCGCCCTCAGCAGAGGAGACTATCAGCAGAGTGTTGGCAGAGCTGTCGTCCACCTCGCTGACTGTACCCAGTAATCCAACGCGGCTGTCGCTAACGGTGAAACCGGTGAGCATCTTCCATGAGGTGAGCTCTTCGCGGCTCGTCTTGACGGCAGCCTTTGGGTAGTAGACCTCAGCATTTTGCAGGATGGCAGTGGTCTCCATGCTATCATAGCCTTCAAACTTTACGATGGCCTGCTCACTATTGCACACGCGCCAGTCTTCAAGGTAGAAGGGCACTAGCAGACCGTCGATGTCTAGAACTAAATAGTCGCCATCTTCTGATGTGAAGATGTCGTCGGTGTAGCGAAAGTCTATCTCGCCCTTCAGGCCGTGGGTGCTGCCCAGGCGGCCAATCTTGAAAACATCGTCGCGCCTGATCATTCTCTCGTGATTTTTGCTCCGAGGGCATTCAGTCGCTCTTCTATGGCCTCGTAACCGCGATCAATCTGCTCCACATTGTCGATGCGGCTGATGCCTTCGGCGCTGAGTGCGGCAATGAGTAGCGCGATGCCGGCCCTGATGTCGGGAGAAACCATGCGGCGGGCGCGTAGCTTGATGGCTTTGTCGTGGCCTACTACTACGGCACGGTGGGGGTCGCATAATATGATTTGAGCTCCCATCTCTATAAGGCGGTCAACGAAGAAGAGGCGACTTTCAAACATCTTCTGGTGGAAGAGAACGGTGCCCTTGGCCTGCGTGGCTACCACAATGAGTACGCTTAGGAGGTCGGGGGTGAGACCGGGCCACGGCGCATCGTCGATGGTCATAAAGGACCCGTCGAGGAAGGTTTCAATTTGGTAATGCTCCTGCTCGGGTACACGGATAAAGTCTTCGCCAAACTCCAAGCTGATGCCCAGTCGCTGGAACGACTTAGGTATGATGCCCAGCTCCTTAACGCTGACATCGCGGATGGTGAGACCTCCGCCCAGCATGACCGACATGCCGATGAAGCTGCCTACCTCAATCATGTCGGCCTGTACCTTGTGGGTGGCACCGTGGAGGGAAGACACTCCCTCAATGGTGAGAAGATTGGAGCTGATGCCGCTAATCTTGGCCCCCATCTTGCAGAGCATCTTGCAGAGCTGCTGCAGGTAAGGTTCGCAAGCTGCGTTGTATATGGTAGTGGTGCCTTGGGCCAGCACTGCAGTCATTATAATATTGGCGGTACCGGTTACGGAAGCTTCGTCCAGAATCATGTCGGTGCCATGCAAGTCTTTGGCCTTGAGGGTGTAGCGCGAATTTTCTGTGTCGCTGCTAAGCATAGCGCCAAGTTGCAGCATGCCGTAAAGATGTGTGTCAACGCGGCGACGACCAATCTTGTCACCGCCTGGCTTAGCCAGCACAGCAGTGCCGCAGCGGGCCAAGAGGGGGCCAACTAGCATAATGCTGCCGCGGAGGGTGGCGCACTGGCGCATGAAATCTTCGCTGCTGGCGTAGTCGGGGTTGATGTGGGCGGCTTTGAAGGAAAAATCGCCCTTGCCCAGGCGCTTAACCTCCACGCCGAGATTGCGCAGCAGGTCAATAAGGTGGAGAACATCGAGTATTTCAGGCACGTTGCTGATGCGCACTTCTTCGCTAGTGAGCAGAGTGGCGCATATTACTTCCAGTGCTTCGTTCTTGGCTCCCTGCGGCGTTATTTCACCGTGCAGGCGATGGCCGCCTTCAATGATAAATGATGCCATTTCTTATGTGGAGTAACGGGGATGGTTTTACTTTTTCTTTTTCTTGCCGGTGTTTACAGGTTTGCAGGCCACTCTGGCGGCTGCGATGATTCTGTCGAGTTCCTGCGGCTCGATAGTTAGCTCAATGCGTCCGGATGTCATCTCGCTAAGATCGTCGGCCAGCTTGGCGGCGGAGAGCACATTGTTGTTCCACATGGCAAGGCTCTTGGCCATCTGTGCCACTACCAGAGTTGTGGCCAGTTGTCGTTCTTCTTCGGCAACGTCGGGCAGAGCCTTGATCATTTGCTCCAGAGTGTGGCCATAGTGGCGGTAGGCAATTTCTTGTTCTGGGTAGTCCAGGTGGGGTTGTTCTTTCTTTTCGTTGGAGATGACGGTGATGGGGTAGGGTGTGTCTACGTCAAGTTTGTAGTCGGAGATGAGGGCCAGGTGATCCCAGAGCATTCGCTCGAAGTCTTGCGTGCCTTTTTGCTGGGGAAACATTCCGCCCATTATTTTGATAATCGTTTCGGCGCACTGCTGGCGTTCGTCGCGGTCGCTAATGGTCATGGCATATTTCACCATCTTCTGAACATTACGTCCGTATTCTGGCAGCGTCAGCTTGGATCTGTTTGTGTTATATTCCATCGCGGTTATTGCTTTTATCCTAATAGAAATTATTATATAGTTTCTATATTTTTTTCAGAAAAGTTTCTTTGAGGTTCCGGCAATGAAATCCTTCAGATAGAAGGGTTCAAAGTAGGCAACGTCCTCAGTCTTGCCCTGGGCTATAGCCTTGTCGGCCAATGGCAGCATATTTTTGGCAAGCGGTTCTATTCCGTCAATGAAGATAGCGTTGTCGTGCTTTATTATACCTTTGCATTTGGTAGCACCATTACCGAAAAAGACAACGGGGCGCTCTTCCAGTACATCGCAGAAGCTGCTGTCTTCCACTATCATAGGTGCCACTTCGCTTGCGGGGCGAAGGGCGCGGTCATAGAGCGCGGTATAGACCTCCATGCGTCTTGCGTCGAGCATGGGGCAGAGCAGCGAATCTTCGGGAATTTCCTCATGCTCAAGCAGTATGGGTACACATAGCAGTTCCAATGTCTGCACGCCAATCAGATTGAGATTGCGTCCATAGCAGAGCCCCTTGGCGGTGCTTACGCCAATGCGCAGGCCTGTATAGGAGCCCGGCCCTGCACTTACGCTTACGGCATCGAGCTTCACACCGCGACTGTCGGCCAGACCTATGGCTTCTTCTACCATTGGAGCCAGCACTCGGGCGTGATTAGGGCCTTCGTGGTCTTCGCGATTGAAGATGCAGAGACCTTCCTGACTCAGAGCCACGCTGCAGATGTCGGTGGATGTATCTATATGTATTATGTTAGCCATTCTCTTGCTCCTTTACTCCTTGTTCCTCACAAATTTCTTGCCGTTCCATCGGAAGATAATGGTATGGTCGGAGAGATTGGTGCTGAAGGTTAAGCTTGCCGCCCCCTGCTCAGTTATGTCCATATCTGCCTGCATTAATTCTACGGGCAAGATGCCCTCTGTCAGCTTGGATTCATTGCGAGGAAACTCACTGAAGTCAGGCAAGCTGATGCGCTTTGTGGTATTTTGCTCATGCCAGTCGGACCCGTAGAATAGCACCTCGCTGGTGGGCTGCGGAGTGCGCAGTGTCCTTACAAGGCATATCAGCGTATCCTTGCCCTTGGTGAGCATGGCCATATCTGTTATTACAATGCCCTCGCTGTCTTCGCGCAACTGCAGATGATTAGCGGTGAGCTTCAGCAAGGCACTCGTGCCATTCCATTCGTTGGGCAGCGCTGTCTTCATTCCGCTAAGGCAGATGTCCACAAGATCTTTGCGGGCATTTTCGTCAAGCATGGGCATCAGCGAGTCTGGCATGGAAATGAAGAAATCTTTGATTTCTCTCGCCTCGCTACTTTGCGGGAGGGTACTCCACAGCGCAGTTGCTGCCATAATTATAAAGATATACTTTCTCATAATCTGCAAAGATACATAATAAAATTCAAAAATCCTTTTCTTGATGGCAATAACATGAAAAATACACTCTAAGGTGAGAAAAAAAAGCAGAAAAGTTTGCCATTACGAAAAGTTTGTGTACTTTTGCCGCGCAAAATTTCGCCCGTCGATTGAAACTGGCCTGAAAAAAGGCATGGTGACGGCATCAGACGCTTTTAACACGGAGAGAACAGTAAAAAATAATAAGAAATGAAAAAAGACATCCATCCTACCGACTATCGTCCGGTGGTATTCAAGGACATGAGCAACGGTGATATGTTCCTCACCCGCTCCACATGCAAGACAAAAGAGACTATTGAGTTCGAAGGCGAGACCTATCCCCTCATCAAGGTGGAGATCTCCAGTTCTTCACACCCCTTCTACACTGGCAAGGCTACCCTTGTGGACACTGCCGGCCGTGTTGATAAGTTCCTCAGCCGCTACGCTGCCACTCGCAAGAAGTAGTGGGAGTAAAGCACAGGAGTTTTGTGCTCTTTTGAGGCAAAATTTCACGAAAGTATGCCAATCTCATCATGATTGGCATACTTTTTTCGTATCTTTGCAGCAAATCATTTTGAGATGAGTGAAAAAACTTCTAGAAAAAGGCTGCTTGAGTTTGCTGCACCACCCATTGGCGTGGTACATATGGGCATCGTGGGCCTCGGTCACCGCGGACTGAAGGCAGTGGAGCGCTATGCCCTTGTTGATGGGGCAGAGATTGTGGCCGTGGCCGACCATAAGGCGACCAGCACGGCAGAGGCCAACCGCATGCTGGTGGAGTCCGGCCGTCCAAAGGCAAGAGAGTTCCATGGCAGCAGCGGTGCGTCAGAATTGATGGCCTTAGACAGTGTGGATATGGTATATATATGTACCGACTGGCATAGTCATGCTACACTGGCTGTTGAGGCTATGCAGCGCGGCAAGCATGTGGCCGTGGAGGTGCCGGCGGCAATGACTGTGGCTGAGTGCGAGTTGCTTATCAGCACGTCGCTTTCTACCAAGCGCCATTGTATGATGCTGGAGAACTGCCTTTACGATACGTTCAGTTCCGCCACCCGCGTGATGGCCGCGCGCGGATTGCTGGGCGATATCACCCACTGCGAGGGGGCCTATATTCACGACCTTACCGACTATATAGATGACAATGGCGGGCCCGAAAGCAACTGGATGGCCATCGATACTCTGGCCCAGGCAGGCAATGCTTATCCCACCCACAGCATCGGTTCCATAGGCCTGCATCTCAATCTGCATCGCGGTGACAAAATGGATTATCTCGTGGCGATGACCAGTCGTGGCAAGGGACTCCACGGACGAGTTAGCAACACTCTTATCCGTACGCATATGGGGCGCACCATACTCCTGCAGCACGATATTGGTACGCCGCGTCCCTATAGCCGCTTGCAGGTGGTATGCGGAACTAAGGGCTTTGCACAAAAATACCCGATTCCAACGCTACATTTGGCCAATATGACCACTGCTGTTGAGGGCGAGGAAGCGCTTGCGCTGAGTGAGCAATTCCGTGAAGAGGGAGTGGCGGAATGGCTGGATGACGGAGTGGCCAAGGGTTCGCCCAACGTGATGAACCATGTGATGGACTGCCGCCTTATCCATTGCCTGCGCAATGGTCTGCCGCTTGACATGGATGTGTTTGATGCTGCCGAATGGTCGGCGATAATTGAACTTTCTGCCCGCTCTGTACAGATGGGCAGCCAGCCTATGGAGGTGCCTGATTTCACCAACGGTAATTGGCAGGTGCTGGGAGGCCACAAATTCTATTAGGACTAAAAGAAATAAATGAATTTACAGTCATGTCCCCAGGAGGGGCATGACTGTTTTTTGAATAATCAACACTAGGTTTGAAACCTAATGTAGGCTTAAGCCTCAGTAGTCAATGTGTTCCAGGAACAGGCCTTTGGCGGGCACCGACTCGCCGGCTTCTGTGCGCTTTCCGCTCTCTAGAATACGGCGGAAGCCCTCAGTGCTGATCTTGCCTTTGCCTACTTCTATGAGTGTGCCGACGATGGCTCTTACCATGTTGCGCAGGAATCGATTGGCCGTGATGCTGAAGCAGAGGCTGCCGTCTGCCCCAATAGTCCACTGTGCCTCGCTCACGTTGCAGATGTTTGTCTTGTTGTCGGAGTGTGATTTGCAGAAGCAGCCAAAGTCCTTGTGGGTGAGCAGCAGGGCGGCAGCTTCGTTCATCTTTTCTACGTTAAGCGGGAAGTGAAGGCGCAGGGCAAATGGGTGGCGGAAGGGGTCTTTGCGCATAATAATATAATAATGGTACGTGCGCGAGAGAGCGCTGAAGCGCGCATGCCAGTCGGGGGCTACGGCCCTTACCTCGCTAACGGCAATGTCGGGCGGCAGCAGGCAGTTGAGTTTAAAGGCCAGGTGGTCGCAGTCTATGGCGGCGTTGCTGTCAAAGTGGCAGGCCATCATGCGGGCGTGTACTCCTGTGTCGGTGCGCCCGGCTCCTACCACGCCCGTTTCCACGCGAAGCGCTGTTGACAAGGCATGCTCCATCTCCTGCTGCACGGTGGGTGCGTTGGGCTGCATCTGCCAGCCGTGGAATGCTGTGCCGTCGTAGGAAAAGAATATAGCGTAGCGCCGTGCCTCCATTTTCATTTCTTCTGTTTCTTCCATTTTAACGTCCTATTTAACTGTAATATGGAAACATCCTTGCTTGCGTTCGTGCTTCACATGGCAGACTCCTGCCTGGCGCAGGTCGCGCAGCACCTCGCTGAGCACCCATTTCAGAGTGTCGTCGCGCACCACCCTCTTGCTGCCGCCGTTGAAGGCTGGTGAGGGTTGGTAGCGAGTGTAGCTGATGTCGAAGGTCGTGCCGTAGTAGTGGCAACTGTTGGGGGTAGAGTTGATGTTGTTGTCTTGCAGCTGGGTTACGTCGTCAATGCTGCGCAGCACAGATGTTATGGTGAGGCGTGCCTGCGGCAGCAGTTTCATTTGGAGTGAGTCGGCAAAGTTGCGCCCTATGGCGGCAAGGAGTTTCCTGGCTCGCGGCACAAGGTAGGGGATGGAGCTCTTCAGTTTGTCGATGGCGTAGTAGGGGCTGTTGTTCACCCTGACGAGCTTAGTGCCGGTCAGTTTGTCAAGGTGCTTGCGGCTCTGCTGCGGGGTTATGCCGTGACGCTGTGCCGACACCAGCTGCTCATCGTTGCCGTCGGGGAAGACTGTCTCGTAGTTGCTCACACCGAGTATCCGGTGGGGCCGTGCCAGCAGTTCAGGACTGATGCAGTCTATGGGCTTGCTGATTGCATGGCTCAGATATGTGTCAACGCTGTCTGCTGCGTCAGGCATGTCGTCAGCCTTGCTCTGATTGGAGGGCATCGCACATTTTATTATAAACAGCACGGCCACAATAGCCAAAAAAGCTACCTGAAATGTCGTCTTCTTGCTGAGTAGGGGTTTCAAATTCATTGCTGCTGATGAAATCAATTACAAAAATAATTCTTTTCAGCTACAAATGCAGCGAAAAATGGCGTTTTATTAGTAATTTTGCAGAAATAACAGGCAACCGTTGGACTTGTAAAAGTGAAAGTGAATGACGCAGGCTCTCACTTTAAACATTCACATTACTCATTGTGCGCAATATGATAGAAAAGGTTTTTCTGCTTGAGGAGGTCGCCCCTGTGGTGTTCTACGGTGCGGGCAATGCCAATATGCGCATGATTAAATCGCTTTATCCCAAGCTGCGCATCCTTGCGCGTGACAATGTGATAAAGGTGATGGGCTCGGAAGGCGACATAGCTGCTTTCTCCCGGCTTTTTGATAAGATGGTGGAGCACTGCGTCCGCTACAACGCCCTTGGCGAGGAAGATATTGTGCAGTTGCTCAATGGCGGCATGACCCGCGAGGAGAGTGCCGAGCACGTGATTGTCTACAGCACCACGGGTAAGCCCATCCGTGCCCGCAGCGAGAATCAGATACGCCTCGTCAAGGCATATGAGCACAACGACATGCTCTTTGCCATAGGCCCTGCCGGCACCGGCAAGACTTTCGTGAGTATCGCCTTGGCAGTGCGGGCCCTTAAGAGGAAGGAGATTCGCCGCATCATCCTAAGCCGTCCTGCCGTGGAGGCCGGCGAGAAGCTCGGATTCCTGCCCGGCGATATGAAGGACAAGATAGACCCTTATCTGCAGCCCCTCTATGATGCGCTTGAGGAGATGATTCCGCAAGCCAAGCTGCAGGAGTATATGGAGCAGAATGTAATACAGATTGCTCCGCTGGCATTTATGCGCGGCCGCACGCTCAACGACGCTGTGGTGATACTGGACGAGGCGCAGAACACCACCTCAAGTCAGATTAAGATGTTCCTTACCCGCATGGGCCACAATACCAAGATGATTATCACTGGCGACACTACGCAAATCGACCTGCCCCTCTCGCAGCGCTCCGGCCTCATCGAGGCTATGCGCATCCTCAGGGATGTGGAGGGCATAGCTTTCGTTCGCTTAGATCAGAGCGACATAGTGCGCCACAGACTGGTCACCCGCATCGTCGAGGCCTATGAGCGGGAGAAGGAACTGAAGGCCCGCTCCACTGACGCTCCCCGTGACGGAGAGGAGTCGCAGTCGGCTCCCAAGCAGGACAAGAGTGACCACGCCTTCTCTCCTAAGGAAAGAGCAGAGCATCCGCAAATCGAGCAACACTTAAACACTAAACGATATGACAACAGCTTTAACCAAGACAGATTTCAATTTTAAGGGTCAGGTAGGCGTTTATCACGGCAAGGTGCGTGATGTTTACAACCTTGGCGACCGCCTGGTGATGGTGGCTACCGACCGCATTTCCGCCTTCGATGTTATCCTGCCCGAGGGCATTCCCTACAAAGGGCAGATGCTTAACCAGATTGCAGCCAAATTCCTCGATGAAACCGTGGATATTTGTCCTAACTGGAAGTTGGCAACTCCCGACCCTATGGTCACGGTGGGAGTCTTCTGCGAGGGTTTCCCCATCGAGATGATTGTGCGCGGCTATCTCTGCGGCAGCGCATGGAGGGCTTACAAGAGTGGAGCGCGTGAGATTTGCGGAGTCAAACTCCTCGATGGAATGAGGGAAAATGAGAAATTCCCTGAGCCTATCATCACCCCCACCACCAAGGCCGAGATTGGCGAGCATGATGCCGACATCAGCAAGGCCGAGATACTGGAGCGCGGCCTCGCCACCCCCGAGGAGTATGCCCTGCTGGAGCAGTACACGCTGGCGCTGTTTAAGCGTGGCACCGAGATTGCTGCCAAGCGCGGACTTATCCTCGTGGATACCAAGTATGAGTTTGGAAAGCACGACGGCAAGATCTATCTGATGGACGAGATTCACACTCCCGACTCCAGTCGCTACTTCTATAGCGAAGGTTACGAGGAGAAGTTCCGCAACGGCGAGCCGCAGAAGCAGCTCTCTAAGGAGTTCGTGCGCGAGTGGCTGATGGACAACGGATTCCAGGGTAAGGCCGGCCAGCAGGTGCCCGAGATGACTCCCGCCATCGTGGAGGGCATCTCCAATCGCTACATCGAGCTCTATGAGCACATCACAGGCGAGACCTTCAAGCGCGAGGACACCTCCAACGTTGCCGACCGTATCCGTCGCAATGTTGAGGCATATCTGGGATAATTCCTATAGCTGTTAACCAACAACCTTATCCGCTTATTGAAACACAACTGCGCTTAACTGTTGGCTGAGATTCATTTAAGCATCGGGCTGCTGCCCGATGCTTTTTGTGTGCCCGCAGAAAGAAGTGCAGGCAAAAGAATTCCTAAAGCCGTGCTTGCAGAGTTTAAATTCGTGCTCACAAAATCCAAATCTGAGCTGCTGAAATTTAAGCCCGTGCTCGTGTCAATTTCTTAACTAGGAAAAATCTTTTTCTTAGCTAAGAAAAGACGTTTTCTTAACTAAGAACAAACCTTTTCTTAGCTAAGAAAATGAAACTTCCTCGGCTTTAGATTTCGTTTCCGTGGGGTTTAATCCTGGTTTCACGCATTTGTTTGTTGTAGGCGTGCGACAAAATATTTTCTTTTCGCCGAAATCATCCTCTTGTCCGACACAAGGGGGCCGGACTTTGGGCTAAAAAATCAGGATTGCAAATAATTGGATTGGGTGTGTGTATAGATATAACGGTTCATGCATAATATATATATGGTGTGAAAAGAATATAGAAAAATGTGGACGTAATATATAAAGGTGTAGGCATAATATAAATATGGTGTGAACATAAAGTTTTCATGTATGGATGTAAGTGATTGTGGGAGTGGGTATGGCGGACGATAAAACTCAGCAAAGTGGCGCAATTTTTTGCTCTTACGGAAAATATTCTTAATTTTGCTGCATAAAATGTGAAATATGCGAATATTGACGCAGGAGGAGATAGTTAATGCGCTGAACGCTCCCGTCTTTCACCGCATTGGCGCGGTGGCCGACGGGATGGGCGTTGAGTGCTACCTTATAGGTGGCTACGTAAGGGACCTCATGCTGGAGCGGCCGTCGAAGGATATTGACGTGGTAGTCGTGGGCAGCGGTATAGAGGTGGCGCAGGCTCTGGTGAAAAGCCTTGGCAAAGGCGCTCACCTCAGTGTGTTCCGCAACTTCGGCACGGCTCAGGTGAAATGGCGCGGCATGGAGATTGAGTTTGTGGGAGCACGCCGCGAGAGCTACCAGCGCGACTCACGCAAGCCCATCGTGGAGGATGGCACCCTGCAGGATGACCTGGAGCGCCGTGATTTCAGCATTAATGCCATGGGTATTTGCCTTAACGCTGATCGCTTCGGTGAGCTCATCGACCCCTTCTACGGTCAGGAGGATATGGAGGACCGCCTCATCCGCACGCCGCTGGATCCCGACATTACCTTCAGCGACGACCCGCTGAGGATGATGCGATGCGTGCGCTTTGCCACTCAGCTGGGCTTCCGTATTGACGATGAGACCTTTGATGCCCTCTGCCGCAATCGCGAGCGCATAGGTATTATCAGTCAGGAGCGCATAATTGAGGAACTGAATAAGATTATCCTCTCACCTGTGCCCTCCGTGGGATTTGTTGAACTGGAGCGCTGCAGCTTGCTGGAGCTGATTTTCCCCGAGCTGGCTGCCCTCGACATCAAGGAGACGCGCAACGGCAAGAGCCACAAGAATATCTTCTACCACACTCTTGAGGTGCTGGACAATATTGCAAAGTCCGACAGATCTACCCTCTGGCTGCGCTGGGCGGCTCTGCTGCATGATATCGGCAAGCCGCGCACCAAGGTGTTCAGCCTCACGCAGGGATGGACGTTTCATAACCACAACTTCATTGGCAGCAAGATGGTGCCCGGAATTTTCCGCCGCATGAAGTTGCCGATGGACGAGCGGATGAAATATGTGCAGAAGCTGGTGGACCTCCATATGCGCCCTATAGTTATCAGCGACGAGGAGGTGACCGACAGCGCCGTGCGCCGACTGCTCTTTGACGCGGGTGACGACATAGACGACCTTATGACGCTCTGCGAGGCGGACATCACCAGCCGCAATGCAGAGAAGAAGCAGCGATTCCGCGACAACTTCCAGCTGGTGAGGCAGAAGCTCGTGGACCTGGAGGAGCGCGACCGTATACGTAACTTCCAACCCCCGGTAAGCGGTGAGGAGATTATGCAGACCTTCAATCTTAGCCCCTGCCCTGAGGTAGGGGCCATCAAGATGGCTATCAAGGACGCAATCCTCGACGGCCATATCCCCAACGAACATGATGCAGCCTATCGGTTTATGATGCAGAAGGGCAAGGAGATGGGGCTGGAGGCATCGGACGCTGATAGTGAATTGAGATTACAGGGAGACATCTCCCTCTCTAAGATAAAAGGAGTGCCTGCGTAGCAGACGGAGGCAGGGTATGAATAAACCATTAATCACACTATAAATGAAACGTAATTTTTTTGCTCTTTTGTTGGTGTTAGTAGCCATAGGGGCTACCGCCAAGGATAAGATAAAGGTTGCCTGCGTGGGCAACAGCGTTACCTACGGCTATGGTATTGCAGATCGCGAGCACTGCAGCTATCCCGCCCAGTTGCAGCAGATGCTGGGCGAGGACTATGATGTGCGCAATTTCGGGCGCAGCAGTGCCACCCTCACGAGCCGAAGCCCAATGGCTTACATTAAACAGCCCGAATACCGCGAGGCTATCGATTTCAAGGCTGACTTGGTGGTGATCCATCTTGGTTTGAACGACACTGACCCCCGGTGGTGGCCCAATTATAGCGAGGAGTTCATTCCCGAATACCGCGCGCTGATTGACTCCTTCCGCGTGGCTAACCCCAAGGCCAGGATATGGGTGTGCCTGCTTACGCCTATAGGCCATCAGCATCACCGATTCCAGAGCGGTACGCGCGACTGGCACCTGCAGGTGACTGAGGCCATCCGCAAGGTGGCCCTTGGTGCCGGTGTAGGGCTGATAGATTTATTCACCCCCTTGTCTTGCCGCCCTGACCTCTTCCCCGATGCGCTGCACCCGAATGCTGAGGGCGCAGGCATATTGGCGCGTACTGTCTGTCAGAACCTAACAGGAAACTTTGGCGGCCTGCAGATGCCTCTCACATATAGCGATAATATGGTGCTCCAGCGCAATCAGCCTATAGTTATTAACGGTAAGGCTAACGCTGGAGATGAGGTGGAGGTAAAGATTGAAGGACTAAACCTCCAGCCTCAAACTTCCAGCCTCAAATATCAGAGTGTTGCCGACAGCTGGGGCTGTTGGAGTGTGGAACTGCCTGCCATGACGGCCGGCGGACCTTACACCATGACGGTGAAAAGCGGAAAGCAAAAAAAGGTTTACCGTAACGTATGGATGGGCGATGTGTGGCTCTGCTCAGGACAGAGCAACATGGAGTTTATGCTGAGGCAGTGCGCTACGTCTGCGGCAGACCTAAAGGAAGCTCCCATGCAGCAGCGATTGCATGTGATGGCAATGTACCCCATAGCAGCCACAGACAATGTGGAGTGGCCGCAGGCTGTGCTCGACTCTGTTAATGCCCTGAAGTATATGACTACTGCTGGGTGGCAGACCATGCAGCAGGTTGATGCCGGGCGGCTCTCTGCCGTGGCTTACCATTTCGGCAAGACCCTTTGCGACAGTCTGGAGGACGGCGTGCATATCGGCCTTATCTGCAATCCCGTGGGCGGCACTCCTGCCGAGGCATGGATTGACCGCTGGACACTGCAGTGGGACTACCCCCAGATACTCTATGGCTGGCTTCACAATGACCATATTCAGGACTGGGTACGCGGTCGCGCTGCCAAGAATATAGCCTTGGCTCTCAATCAAGACGGTTCGAAGGGAGGAGCCAACGAGTTGCAGCGTCATTCCTATGAGCCGTGCTATATGTATGAGAGCGCCATCCGTCCGCTGGAGGGAACGGCGCTAAAGGGAGTAATTTGGTATCAGGGTGAGAGTAATGCCCACAACAGCGAGCTGCACACACGCCTCTTTCCGCTGCTGGAGAAGAGCTGGAGAAAAGCCTTCGCCTTCGGAGCTGAGCCGTTGCCCTTCTATTTTGTTCAGCTTAGCAGCCTTAACCGCCCGTCGTGGCCCCGCTTCCGCAACAGTCAGAGGCTGCTGGCCGAGGGGCTGCCGCAGACATGGATGGCTGTCAGCACAGATCTTGGCGACTCGCTCGATGTCCACCCCATCTATAAGAAGGAGGTCGGTCGCCGCCTTGCCCTGCAAGCCCTCCGCCACAGCTACGGCCACGATGTAGTGTCGCAGGGACCTGCCCCTATCGCCTGGCGTGCTGACGAAGGGGACGAAGCGGTAATCTCTTTCTCAGATGCCGATGGCATGCATGCCAGCGATGGCGGACCGCTGCGTACCTTCGAAGTGGCAGGCGAGGATGGAGTCTATTATCCTGCCGTGGCAGTGATAGAGGGTGACAGGATAAGAATAAAATCAGTGGAAGTGTCGCATCCCGTGAGCGTGCGCTATGGATGGCAACCTTTTACTCGCGCCAATCTTGTGAATGGTGCGGGGTTGCCTGCGTCAACGTTTGAACTGATTTTTAATTAAATTGTAGGGAATCCTTGAGATTTAGAGGTATGTCAAGGCAGAAACGGGTGCCGTCAGTATAAGTCTCGTCATACCATGCATGGCCATTCATCTTGTTAGCTATTGTGGCGCACAGATGAAGGGCTATGTTGTGTCGCCCAACTTTTTTGTCAAACAGGTGGCGTACAGTCTCGGCGTCGGTGATATGGCTGGGGTCGCTGACGGAGAAAGTGATGTGGTCGGGGCGTCCGTCGAGACTGGCGCGAAGGATGATGGTGCCCGACTGGTTATGCTTGATGGCGTTGCTGATGTATGTCATGAGCACTTGTTGAGCGCGGCGAGGGTCGATAACGCACTGGTAGCCTTCTGGTAAGTCAATCTGCTGCACAAGCTTGATAGATGGCGGCAGAATATGAGAAACATTTGCTGCCGTGGAGTTGCAGATGGCAGCAATGTTGTTGGTGGTAGGTGTAACGGTGAAGTTGCCCGACTGAATGTCGCTCACATTGAGAATATCGTCGATGGAAGCAATGAGCATATTGATATTCTTCATTATTTCCTCGCCGTATTCGGCCTGCTCTTCCTCGGAAGTCTCGATGGCAGGATTGCATAGCACTTGAACCATACCAAGCACACTCTGAAGGGGAGTGCGAATATCGAGGCTCATATTACGGATGAAGGAATCTTTTATTTTGTCGGTCTCTACGGCTTCAGTCTTCTTGGCTTCAAGCTCGGCATGGAGGCACATTATTTTTTTGTAGTTTTTGCGCTGACGGCGTGAACGTGCCACAAGAAAGATGACGGTGGCAGCCATTAGCAGGGTGCCTAGGCCTATGCTGGTGATAAGCATGTTGCGCCGATGAGCTATGCGCTGCTCGTGGGTGATGCGAGCTTCGGTGTCAGCTTTATGGCGTAGGATGTTGGCCTGCTCTGCTTGCTGTTCTTCCTGTTCTGCCTCCATTCGCAGCGCCTTGGCATTGGCTTCGTTGCGGGCATGCTCGGCAGCCAGCAGTAGCTGGCGGCTTTCGGCTTCTTGACGCTCTGCAAAAGCCTGCTGGCGAGCCGCTTCGGCTTTCTGGCGTTCCGACTGCGTGCGCATGATGGCAAGTTTGTTTTCTTCCACCTCGCGCTGCAGTCTATTGTAGTTGGACGACTCTGCGTATTCGGCCATTGCTTTCTTGACAGCGGCTTCCTCGGTTGCACGTTTTTTTCGCTGCTGGGAGATAAGACTGTCGTACTTGGCTTTCCAGTCTACTTGGCTGGAAGCTTGGTTCTCTGTAGGTAATACGAAGGCAGAAAGAGTAAGCAAAGCTGTGAGGAAAAGACCTGCAACGCCTTTGTTTTTCCTGTGGGGAGATGTTTTCTTCCCAGGGGAGTTGGTAGGTTCCTCATCTTCCTTAAGGTTGGTGGGAACCTCAAAGAAGAATCGTGCTCCATCGGTATATGTGGTGTCGAGCCATACACGGCCGTGAAGCATTAGGGCAATGGTATAGCAGATATTCAGGCCGAGGCCGGTACCCTGAACGAAGTCATTGAGTTTGGTAAAGCGCTCGAAGATGTTGTGTGCCTGGTCGGCAGGAATTCCTTCACCAGTGTCGGTTACTGAGAAAGTGACATATCCAGGGTGGTCGTTGAGGGTGGACCGCACCACGATAGAGCCTTCGCGAGTGTGCTTGCAGGCATTAGTTAGATAGTTGACGATAACCTGCTGGGCGCGCTTGGAGTCGATAACGCATTGATATCCTTCAGGCAGGTCGTTGTCATAACGCAGTTCCACTCCGCCAGGTACACGGTATTGTGCCAAGGCCATGGCATCGTGGCAGATGGTGGCAATGTCGCTGCGATGCAATGACATTGAGTAGGTACCTTTTTCTATGTCGCTGATGTTGATAATATCATCAATGAGCATCTGGAGCATTTTAACATTATTATTAATGTCATGGCCGTACTCCAGTTTCTCCTCATCAGAAACGGGCACTCCGCATGTGAGGATTTGCGAGAGCCCCATCACGGCATTTAGGGGTGTGCGCAGCTCATGGCTCATGTTCTGAAGGAAGAGGTCCTTCTTGTGGCTGGCATTACGTGCTGCCTCAATGGCGGAGGCCAGTTCCTTGTTGAGGTGCAGCATTTGTCGAGTGTGGCGTCGGCGCGAGATGGTTATGTAGCCTACAATGAACAAGGCCAGCAGAGTCAGCAGGCCAATAATGCTGGCAATTATGATGCGTGAGCGTGAGCGCTCGGAGTTTCTCAAATTTTCCTCCAGTTCAGTATCGAGTTTGGCTTGGCGCAGTGCTGCCTGTGCTTTGTCAGCAAGTGCAGCCTTTTGCTGGTGTTCTAGTTGCAGGACAATGTTGTTAGCGCTGTCGCGCTCAAGGGTGGCCTGCTGTTGTTTTTGCAAGATGAGGGCGGCCTTAGTCTTGGCAGCATCCTCGGCGCGTTGGGCTTCAGCCTTAGCAAGATTGAGATTTTCCTGTGCCTTCTGCAGGTCTTGTTGGAGCTTTGTGCGAGCGAGTTCGGAGTGGCGATTGTTGAGGTCAAACTGTTCAAGCACAGTGCTGAGGCTTACGAAGTTGTTGCCCTCCTTCATGGAGTCGAGCTCCTTGTGGGTTTGATAAGCCTCCTTGTATCGCCCGGCGTATTTGTAAACAACCTCCAAGTTACGCAGAAATTCTTGATTTGTTAATAGATGTTTGTTCTTGATGAGCAAGGGGATTACATCGTTAAACTTCTTTTTGTACAGGAGGTGGTTTAGTTCCACTACAAGGCTGCTTTTGACACCGAGCATTTCTTTCCCCTTGGGAGAGGAAAGTATCTTGTAGAGAGCATCATATTCGGCTCTTTTGTTATAAATATGGTATAGGTTGTATAGGTTAGTGTAGGCAGTGGCAGAGTCCATGCGATTGCTTGCCTCCTCCAGGGATTTCCGGGCGTAGGCTATGCGTTGATCGTCATTGTCTACGTTAGCAGCAAGATTATGGTAATTGGCGAAAGTAGAAAGGTGGGGCTTTATGTCGTGAGCGATGTCAATAGCTTTCTGTGAATATTCCACGGCCAGTTTCTTGGAGCCCATACGACCATAGATGTTGGCATAGGATGTGCAGCTGCTCCAGAGGCCGTACTTGCTGCCTGAGCGGGCGGCCTCGTTATGGAGGGTTTCCAGTATGTCGAGGGCTTCCTTATACTTGAATTCATACCACCGGTCGTCAGCTTCATTAACGAATGACAGATAGTATTCCCTTTCGTCGTTGAGTTCTTTGGCTTTCTTCCTAAGTTTTAGCAGCTGCGCCTGACGGCGGGCGTGATCCTTCTGACGACCCCAATACAGTGCGCGTATCCATTCCGCCAGCACGATGGAGCGGTTTTCGCCAATTTTTCGCGCGCGCGCCTCGAGGGAATCGGCATAGGTCAGGCCTTTTTCGTAATGTATGTTGCCTGCCATATAGAATCTGAAACATTCATCGTCAATTCCGAGGTAATTGTCGGAATTGATGGCTTGCGGCATGACTACGAGCAAGGAGAGAAATAACAGAATTACGCGCGCGTACATTAATATATAATAATATAATGTATGGTTATCCCTGACTTCCTACAATGGCTTTAATTTGTTCATTTACCGTCTCAAGCAGCAGAGGCAAAAGTATGGGCTTAGTTATGTATCCGTTAGCACCGAGGTTAAGGCACTTAACCTTATCTTCCTCTCTGGACAGAGCAGAGAGGATGACAATGCGCATGTTTGGATTGCCGCACTCACCGGTACGAATCTTGCGGATTACCTCAAAGCCATCAATGCCTGGCATCATAAGGTCGAGCAGGAGTAGGTCGGGTTGTTCCTCGACTATGGCTTGCAGGGTCTGCTGACCATTGCTGGCAGTGCGTATCTGATAAGGACGGCTGCTGAGAACTTTCTTGACAAGAACGATGTTGAGCATCACATCGTCGGCAATAAGTATTTTTATCTTGGAATAATCTATTTCGGCCATATTTTCCTTTTTTGATTGTTAATCTTTAAATTTCTCTTGCAGATGTTTCTCTATCACGTTGTTGAGGCGTTGCATTATTACGGGTTTGGTAATGAAATCATTGGCCCCGAGATTCATGCCTCGGATAATGTCTTTCTCCGAATTGAGTGCGGACAGAATGAGAATCAGCACATTGGGGTCGCCAGCTTCTCCCGCACGGATGCGCTGCAGTGTCTCAAATCCGTCCATGATGGGCATCATGAGATCGAGTAGTATTAAGTCCGGCTGTTCTTCGGCGATGGCTTTTAGTGCCTGTTCTCCATTGCTAGCAGTGCGTATTTGAAATTTGAAGGGGCTGATCATCTTTTCAACCACCTTGATGTTGAGAGCGACGTCATCTACCAGCAGGGTCTTAATTTTGGTGTAATCTATGTTTGCCATATTATGCAATACTATATATGATATTTTTTAAACGAAAAGAATAAGGCGCAATAGCAAAAAAACTTGTTATTTTTTCGGAGCGTTATGCAGGAAATATCTGTCATATTTTCTGTCGCTGATTCCCTCGTCGGTGAAATAGCCTTTCTGGCCTTGACCTCCCTCAATCATGCCTCTGATGGCGATTTCACGAGCATTGCGCTCATAGTAGTTTTCTTCATAGTCAACGGATGAGTTGGTGGGCGGTACCACGTTGCAGTCGAAGGTCATCTGTGCCACTCCGTTGGGGGCTATGTTGCCATATATTCGTATGGTGTGATGTACGTAACCTACGTTTTTGTTGGTGTCGAAGACAAATGAGAGCTTGCCCTCTTCGCCCGGGGGGATGATGCCCTCGATATTGCCGTCGGCAACGGTGCACCCGCACGAGGGTTGTATGTCGGTAATCACCAGCGGTTCCTTGCCGATATTGGCCACGCGGTAAATCATGCTTATCTCCTCACCCATTACAATGGGGTAGTAGTGGCGCACAGAGTCAAGGATGAAAATGGCAGTAGTGCCTACTTCCTTGCGGCATGAACTGAGTCCCAAGCCAGAGGTAATAGCCGTAGCAGCTATTATAAATATGTAGAGTAGTCGTTTCAATTTATGTATATGTTAACTTGTTCAATTAATATACCGTTATCTCATCGCAGGCGATGGTGGCACGCTCCATTGTTACCGGTTCCATCTTTATGATAATAGGCAGGGTCTTGTCTGCTGCGTTGATGTTTATCTCTACGAAGGAGCGGAAGAGGGTGCTCTTGTCTGTGGGTGTGGAGGGAGTGGTCCATGTGGCAATGACCTTGTTATTTTGCAGGATCTCTATCTGTTGTGGTTGCCATATGTGCCATGCCGGTGCCACGAGCAGCGAAAGGCTCAGTATGCTTCCTTTGGATATGGGGGGCAGAGTAAGCTGCCACGGTTGGCGGCTCAGCACCCAGCAGGTGTGATAGTCTGAATAGAAACCGAGGCGGCCGTCGGTGAGTTTCCCGCATTGGGCATTCTGTTCTTTGTCTTGAGCCTGGATAGTGGTTCCCAGCAGTGGGTTGGGGATGGCGTTCTGGGTGTCGTCTTTCCATTGCTCAATATAGGTCTCCAGACTGCCGAGAGCCTCTTTGCTCTCCTGCATATCGGCAAAGCTTTCATAGCCACTAAGAATTTCCAGCTGCTCGGCAGCTTTTTCCAGACTTACGGGGTTGTCCTTCAGACGCATCACCTCAAGGGATGTGAAGCTGAGGGCGGTGAGCATTTTGTTAAGTCGTGTGCGTTCGTCGCCAGTGGTCTGCTTTGCCTGACTGTCGAGGGTGGTGCGGAAAGTCTCAAAATCGCTTATGTCTATGTAGGTAAGTTCGTCCTCTATGCCGCCATAGTAGGGCAGGACGATATTCTGCTCTTTTACCTTATTTTCCAGCTGCGAATAGTAGTCGCCTATAATGTCTGCAGTCTTGGGATAGAAGCGGTGAAGGTATGTACGGGTGTATTTGTCGATGTCCAGTTCTGGATTAGTGAGCAGGGCCTGGATGGTGGCTGTCTGCATGTCGTCGAGGGTGGAGTATTTCTCTTCGCTGCCATTGATGAGGATGCCCTTCACTCCGAGTTGCTGGTAATAGAGTATGCGCTGCTGCAAGATGTTGAGGCAGGGGTAGGGTGTAAGGTAGTCGTCGAAGTTGCGAGCGTAGTCCCATATGTAAATGGTAGAGGTCAGCTGCTGCCATGCCTTGATGCTGGAATCAAAGTCGCTGAACTCGGGCGAGGACTTGAAGTCGTAGGTCATGGGCAGGTCCATAGCGCTAATTAGCACGCCGACGTTATCAGGCAGTTTTTGGGTGGGACGCTTGCGAGTGGTGATGTAGGCAGTAGTGAAGAACATCTGCTTGGGGAAGCGGTTGGCCAGGCGTACAACCATATCGGTTACGGCAGGCGTGGCGTTGTCAGCTGTGTTGCCTGCCGCTGTGCATAGCGAGCAGGTGCATGCGTGCCTGTTGTCCATCGGCATGATGGTGAAGCGCTCGGGTGCGTTGGCATCGCCTTCACCCCATTGGTCGGCAATGTAGTCCTCTATTATGCTGTATAGAGTCTTGCTGCTGAAGCACAACTGAGTGGTGTCTCGTTGACCGTTGATTTCGGCATATATGTCCTTACCTGCCTTTATATTGCTTTGCTTGATCACCTTACGGAGATTATGTCCCCATAGGGCCCAGTGATAGTCTACGCTATGGGAGGCGGCAACGCCGAAGAGGTCTTCGTTGTTGTTGCTGGGTGAAGAGATTCCGCGAAATTCAAATGTCATCTCCCCGCTGGTGTTATCCATTTCTATTGCAGCCGGGGGCAGGTCGGTGGCATTGAAGCGTCTGTCGCTTTCAGCTACCTTGGAGATAAACTGATAGCAAAGCCACAGCATAACATCTTTATTGCCGGCGGAGAGGGTGAGCTGACTGGAGCTGAAGTCCACCCTGTAGCTGCGACCCATGTCGGGTGCGTAGTTGATTCTGACCACTAGCGTGTTGGCGCCCGGTGAGTTGCGCTCGGTAAGTAGCTCGGGCAGCTGACGTCGTACTGCTCAAAGCTCTTGCCCATGGAACACGACGCCAGCGGCGTGGTGAAGGTGAAGAGCAAGATGAGCAGCGTGAGCAGTGTTGCTATGTCAGAACGATATGATAGCCTGTATGTGGACATAGAAATAGTTTTTGTAGCTGGAGGTGACGGTAGGTGAGGTCTCGTAGAGTCCTGTGTAGACGCCCTCGCTCTTATCGTAGAGGGTGTACCATTCGCCGATGAGTCCGAAGGTGAGGTGCTGGTTGTATACGTAGAGTCCACCCAGGGCCACATTGGTGTTGATGTGGTCGAAGCCAGCGGGCAGTGAACGGTCAATTAGAGTGGTGGCAGGTGCGTTACCTATGCCAAATGCGGCGAAGAGGTTGCTGCGGTTGCCGATGGTTGGGAAGAAGGCACCCTTTATCTGGCTGTTAAAATAGAAGTTTTTCTGGTCGAGCAGGAATGCATCGAGTCCTCCCGTCAGGGTGAAGTGGTCGAATGTCTTGCTGGCGTTGGCGCCAAGGTCAAAGAGGTTAAGATATTTTTGTTTCCATCCCAGTCGCTGATACTCGCTGATTGTGCCGCCCTGTCCGTTGTCGGTGGTCTTCCATCCATAGACTCCGTGGTAGCTCTGCACTCGGCGGTAGCTTAGGGACAGGCCTGCTGTCCAGTCGTTGCGCAGATCCTTTTGCGCGCTCACCTTGGCATATATTTGCGGGAAATACTTGTTGGCTAATCCAAGCTCAGCCTTGCCGGTAAGACCTGGTTTAAACAGGTGCTGCCATGCTGCTATGAGCTGAAAACCTACGCCGCCTTTGGTGAGGTCGGTGGCATCGTCATCATCAGCGGTGCCGTCGCGACCGGCATAGTTGATGGTGCCAGTGTATTGGTTGATGGGATACTTGCGTGTATAGCTGAGCGAGGCATTGCCGGTGATGACATCTTCTGCTCCAGGTCTGGCTTGCTGATATTCTAAGAAGACTTCCTGATTAAAGGTCTTGTTGAGTAGTTCGTTGAGCTTGCGTTGGTTCTCCTGATAGTCTTTCAGTGTTGCATCGTAATATTGCTGATAGACATAGGCTGAGTCATATTCCTTGAGGTCTTCATAGATGAGTCCCTTGGTGTAGAGTAGCGAGTGGTTGGTTCGGTCGAAGACAAGGGCTGTGTCCACAACGGCCATGGCCTGCTCGTGTTTCTTTTCTTTGCGCAGGGCGAGGGCACGGAGCTCGCTGTTTTCGGAGAATGCGCCGATGAGGGTGCTGTCACCTTGATATATGTCGAGTTGTGGGCGCAGAATGCTGAGAGCCTTGTCGTATTCTTTGCTCATGCTGTAGATGGCGGCCTCCTTGGCTATGAACTCGGGGTCTTCGGGGAAGTTTGCTCGAGCCTTGGCTACATAGTTGATAAAGGTCATGCGCTTGTCAAGCAGGCTGGATGTAGTGATGGCCATGCGCAGCAGGTCGGCAGAGCGGGGGCATATTTCTACGGCTTGTATGGCAGCGTCGTTGGCTTGTTGTATAGCACCTATTTCTATGAGTTTTTTGATATAGGGTGTGGCCATCTCCTCGTAGGCAGTGGCTATGTTGTCACGCTCCTGAGGGTCGGTGGCGGCATAGTAGCTCTTGCTTAGGAGGTTTAGGGCATCTTTGGTCTTGCCCTGCAGACTCGTGAGGACGGCCTTTTGGGTGACGTATGCCTTGTAGTCGTTGTCGCTGTTAAGTTGCTCAAGGGTGGCAGCGGCATTTTTATAGTCGCGGGTAATAAGGTAGCAGTTGTAGAGTCGGGTGAGGGCAGCGCGCTTCACCTCTTTGTCGGGTGAGTTTTGATAGGCGAAGGTGAGGTTGCCAATGGCGTCGGCATACTGTCCTTGGTCCATCATGGCAGCAGCCCAGTCGAGGCGTATGCGGGTGTAGAGGTCGGCCACGTCGGTGTTGCGCGGATTTTTATAATAGAGTTTCTCCAGCAGGTTGTTGGCAGCGGTTTTGTTGCCCAGTCGCTGGTTGACTATATACTCCTTGTAAAGAATATCCTCTGTCTCTCCTCTGCTTTTGCGGGCATCGCGCAGGTAGGCTAGGGCGTCCTCGTAATAGCCGCGGGCTATGGCGGTGTTGATAAGGAAATCCAGAGACTCTGCCGACGGGGTGGTGGCATAGACTTTGGCATAGAGCGAGTAGGCATCGTTCTGTTGGGCTGCGCGGGCGGCTTCCAGTTGTATTTCCTTGTAGTATCCTGCCAGCCAGGCGGAGTGGTAGATTTGCTGGCAGCTCTTGATGTAGCTCAGAGCTTCTGTGAATCGGCCTGCATCGGTTAGGATAGATGTCTTCTTTTTAATCAGAGCCACATTGCCTTTCAGAGCGGCAGCTCCCTGACCTGCCACTTCGGCGGCTTCCTCGGTGTGACCTGTTTGCAGGAGCAGGTTGCTGAGCACGAGGTAGAACTCCTCATCCTTGGGCTGCAGCTTGATCAGCTCCCGCAGGTATTTTATCTGCTCCGGCACATTGCCTGCCTTGCGTGCTGCGCGGTATTTAGTCTCCAATTGGTAGGCTACGTCTATCATTACTTGCTGTTCGTTAGGGTAGATGAGCCTGAGGCGTGCCAGTAGGCGGTCGGCCTCGTCATTGTTGCCCTGCAGACGATAGAGTTTTATCTTGCGGCGCCACCAGATGAGGGCGTAAGGCTCATCTTCCAGTAGCTCGTTGAGGTAACAGATGGCACTGGAGTAGTTTTTTGTCTCCTCTTCCACATAAACCAGCAATTCGCGGGCATGGGTGTTCTTCTTGTCGTGGCGCAATGCACGGGTGAGGTAGAAGCGTGCCTGATCGTATTTCTTCTTGTGGTAGTAATACCAGCCGTTGAGCTCATTGAGGTTGGAGAAGAAGCTATAGGTCTTCATACCCTCGTTGAGCAGAGCCTTACCTTTTTCCCAGTTGCCCTGTTTGAAGAGCGTACGCACGTTTTGGTCATAGTATTCGGGCGTATGTTTGATTTCGGCCAATGCGGGCAGGTGCAGCATGCAGGCCAGCAGCAGTAGGGAGATGTAATATTTCATATGTAACATTCTGTGTGTGTTGTGTGCAGTCAGACTTGTCATATAGGTTGGAAACATCAGTGGTTATCTGTTCTTGCTTATTAGTTCAGACGTTCATTCTGTCACCCCATCCGCCTTTGATTTCGTGTGTGTCGCCATGTTCCTCTATCTTGTCTTTGATGATGTCGGTGTGGCTCTGGTCTTCTAACTCGTCAGCTTTCTTTTTTACGCCGGTGCGGGTCATCTCGCCCCATACGGCGGTGGTACCTATCAGATAGTTGAAATAGCCCCTGATGGCGCAGAGGGTTACCAGCGGGTGATAGAACACAGGCTCAAGCATTCCGGCCAGGACGAGACGGTTGTAGTTCTGAGTGTGGGAGTAGCTGCCGCCCAGTGCATAGTCGTAGAAGACGATGAATATGGAGATTACGATGGTGAATGTGTAGATTGATAGCAGTACCACCCAGAAGGTGTCCCAGTTGATGCCGCCTATAAACATTAGGTAGAGTATCGTGAGCAGACCCACAAATTCGATGATGGGGGCCAGGAACTCGAAGATGAAGCAGTAAGGGAATGTGACCATGCCCAGTCTGCGGTAGTGGGGGTTGAGCAGCATGCGCCGGTGTCGCATCACGTGCTGTATCAGTCCGCGTCCCCAGCGTACACGCTGGCGGAAGAGCACCTTCAGAGTTGAGGGACCTTCTGTCCAGCAGCAGGTGTGAGGAACCTGCACCACGCGGTAGCTGCGGTTGAAGTCGCAGCAGTAGCCAATCATACGCCACAGCATATCCATATCCTCGGCAAAGGAGTCGGAGCCGTAGCCGCCGGCGGCAATAGCCACGTGGGTATCAAACAGTCCGTAGCCGCCCGACACGTTGGGCAGCGCATTGATATAGCTCCATCCCATCTTGCCCACCAGGAATGAGCGCTTGTACTCCAGATCCTGGAATAGCGGCAGCGGCTTGCTAGGCGGCCTGAAGTCTACGATTTCGCCATTCTCTATGCGGCATCCGTTGCTCATGCTCATGGTGCCGCTCACGGCTATCACCTTGCTGTCGAGCAGCACGGGGAAGATACAGTGGTAGATGGCGTCGCGAGCCAGGATGCAGTCTACGTCGGTGTTGATGAAGTAGGGATACTGCGCCACGTTGAGACCGCCGTTTACGGCATCGGCTTTGGTACCTCCGTTCTCCTTGTCAACCACCACCAGTCGCTCATACTTCACGTTGGTGGACTTGAAGAGCCGCTTAAAGGGTTTGCAGTTTACCTTATATTCATATTCGTAGGGAACCTCTACCAATTCAAAGTTTTCTATCAGTTTCTCCAGTGTCTTGTCCTTGGAGCCATCATTTACAATTATCACCTCAAAGGTGGGGTAGTCCTGTTGCAGCAGTGAGTGCACGTTGTCCACTACGGTAATTTCCTCATTGTAGGCCGGGGCTACTATCGACACACCTGGGGTGTAGGGGCTGAAGTCCACCACTCGCTTCATATAGTCATCGCTCCAGTGGTGGTACCCAGTGGTGTATTTATAGGCCATCATCAGCAGCACCACGTAGGACAGGATCAGTCCAAGGCTGTAGAAGAAGATGAGGTAGCCGTAAAAGGTTAATATTGTATTTATATCCATGAGGGGTGTAAATGTCGCTTTAATGTGAAATGTCCACCGGACTTGGTATTATGTCTTATTCTCAAGATTCAAATCCTAGTTGTAGCTCCTGATTTGGTTGAGCAGGTTGAAGGAGTCAATCTGGTCTATCAGTGTGCGGTCTCTCTCGTTGTTCTCAAACCGCAGGTGCTCAAACAGCCGTCGGCTCTCCTCGCTATAGTTGTAGAGGCAGGTCAAGGCTATCTCGCGTGTCTCCTTGGAGGCTGTGGTGTGATACACTTTGCCGAAGAAGTCCACTTGCTTGCCAGACTTGATGGCATACACGGCTCTCAGTATTTCGCGCCTCAGTGGCTCGGGTTGCATGGGGAATGTGTTCACCATCTCTTGTTCCTGATTGCTGTCGCGCAGCATGGCTACGGCCTTGAAGGCTGCCGAACGGCATTCGTAGCGCTCATCGGTGAAGAAAGTGTCGAGTTTGGATTTCTCGTCTTCGCTGCCCCAGTAGGCCATCTCCTCTATCACGAAGGCAGCCGTCTTGCCGTTTTCTATGCGCGGCACCAGGGTGATGAAGTTGGGCATGCGTTTATCGCAGGCTTGCAGCCATCCCATCAGCTGGTGGAGAGTCATGGTGCGCCATGCGGCGATGGGCTCGTTAAGGTCCTCCACCAGGTAGCGGTAGGGCTCCATGTCGGAGCACATCATATAGCTCATTCGCGCCATATGGCGTATGTTGATGTTGCGGTGGTTTACAAAGTTGGCCAAGCAGCCTTCCGACACCCTGATGTTGAGCATCGTGAGATATTGCATCATCTCAAACACCTTGCGGTTTTTGTTAAGGTTGATTTCCAGGTATGCCTTTACTCCGCACACCATGGCCAGCACCTGCATGTTAGGGATATAGACCACCTCCTGCAACTCCTGGCGCAGCTTGATGAGCAGCTTGATGAAATGCATTGGGTTGTACTTGGCAAACTGGGTAGAGTGGAAGTCGCACCTCTTCTCTACCTCCGAAGGCATCAGCGGCTCAAACTCCATCATCACCTCCCTGAACGGCTCGGCAAACCGCTCATCCAGCTCGCGTGTCTTGGTGGCTTGAAACCTCTTCACCTGCACCCTGATGCTAAACAGGATAAACAGTACAAACATGAATATCAGGCAGAATACTACCAGGGCATAGCTGGTGCGTATCTGCCAGGAGTAGGCATCGTAGAAGTTCTTAAAAAAGCGGTAATAGTAGTCGACAACATCCCAACCGTAGAAGACAACTTTGTCATCACCGTATTCCGACGACAATAGTGTCAGCAGCGGAGTGCAAGTCAGCAGCTTGCCAATGGCTAAATGAAAGAGTGCTGTCAGCAAGGTGTTGTTTTTTTTTCTAATTTGCAAAGTTAATTACTTTTTTCCTTTCTAAAAAGAAAAATGCCCACAAAAATTGCTTTTTGATGTTTTTTTTTGATTATAAACCTATTTTCTTTCAGATTAAGCACTAATCCTTCACATTTTTAACCTTCACGACAAAAAGAAAAGGAATAATAACCTGTTGTCGCCAATCCAGCAGCTGGCATGCCTGCAGGAAGCCATAACATAAACCATAAAACTACCTCCGAGGTGGACAGTGACGAACACGGATGTTTATCTTTTGAAAAATGGATATTTGCAATTTCAATGCCGCAGGCATCGCGAAGACTCTGTCAGTGGTCGCGCCAGCGGCGCAGGCTGACAAAAGAGAGTCTGAGAGCGAAACGGCAATGCCGCAGGCATCGCGAAGACTCTGTCGGTGGTCGCGCCAGCGGCGCAGGCTGACAAAAGAGAGTCTGAGAGCGAAACGGCAATGCCGTAGGCATCGCGAAGATTTTTGTTGGCCGCTGCCGACATACAAAGGAAGTCTGAGGGCAAAGCGGTAAGTTTGTTGCGAGGTCCCGATTGGGGAATAAAAATGACCACAAATCTTACGAATTAAACGAATTGTTTAAGGTAAATCTGTGTAATCTCTGTAAGAAAAAATATAATCGCGTCAAGCCGAAATCTAATCGCGCCGAAACGAAATCTAATCGCGCCGAAGTCAAATCTAATCGCGCCGGGACCGGCCTTCCCCTCGCGATGAGATTTTGTTCTTACGCAAAGAAAATAAATCTGCAGGGAAATATCCTTGTAATTTTCCGTGCAAGGTTTGCAAGGTTTGCAAGGTTTACAGAGTTTTTGACCTAATTCGCGATGCCTGCGGCATTTAATTTTCTAACTTCACTTTTCAAATATTATTCACTCTTTTTGTATGTATATGCAACGAAAATGCGGCAAAACAATATTATTTATGTACAAAATTCGGTCAAGTATATTTTTTTTGTTATCTTCGCCCCGAAAATGGGTTTAAGGCGCAGGGATACGCAATGCAGACACATCTGTTTTCGCCCCTGCGCCTCCTTGTTTAAAATCATAGCCTTCGCGGCTTTCAGCCCTTTTCTTCCAGATTTGGCAATAAATTTCAAATTTTCAAATAACCCCTTAAAACATTATCTCAAGCAATGAAAAAGATTTTTGCTTTAGCACTGAGCCTCGTGCTCACGCTTGGAGTGATGGCCGATGACATCACAGCATTCAACGGCCTTGTGGGCCGACTGTTGCCTAACTTGTCCCAGCAGATTGAGGGCAAGAAACTGCCTGCCAAGAAGACTGGCGATTATTTCCAGCTCTCCACCCAGAACGGCAAGCTCATCGTGGGCGGTAACAACGCCAACTCCATGGCTGTAGGCCTCAACTATTACCTTAAGTACTACTGCAACACTGTAGTCAGCTGGTTTGTTGACGAGAAGTTCGACGCCCCCAAGGCTATCGTGCCTCTGCAGGAGACCGTCACCATCAATGCCAGGGTAAAGGAGCGCTTCTTCCTCAACTACTGCACCTTCGGCTATACCATGCCGTGGTGGAACTGGAAGGATTGGGAGCACTTCATCGACTGGATGGCCCTCAATGGCATCAATCTCCCGTTGGCTATTACCGGTCAGGAGAGCATCTGGCGCAAGGTGTGGATGAAGATGGGCCTCTCCGACGAGGAGGTGCGTGCCTACTTCACCGGTCCTGCCCACCTGCCCTGGCACCGCATGATGAACATCGACTACTGGCCCGGCCAGGAGGGTGCCATCAAGGCAGTGCCCATGTCATGGCTTAACGACCAGGAGGAGCTCCAGAAGAAGATCGTTGCCCGTGAGCGTGAGTTCAACATGCGCCCCGTGCTGCCCGCTTTCGCCGGCCACGTGCCCGCCGAACTGGCTAAATACTATCCCAATGCCAAGATTACCAAGATAGGTGCTTGGTCTGGCTACTCCGACCAGTATGCCTGCTCCTACCTTGATCCCGAGGACAAGCTCTATCCGCAGATCCAGAAGCTCTTCCTCGACGAGGAAATCAAGACCTACGGCACCGACCACGTCTATGGCCTCGACCTCTTCAATGAGCTTGAGCCTCCCTCATACAAGTCTGACTACCTCGCCCGCCAGGGCAAGCAGACCTTCGAGAACCTCAAGAAGGCTGACCCCAAGGCCATCTGGCTCCAGATGACATGGCTCTTCTACAATGAGTGGCGCGACTGGGGCGTACGCGAGAACAAGGACGGCGACGTGGCCAAGTATGGTGAGCCCGGCGACTCCTGCGCTCGCATCCGCAAGTATATCACCTCCTATCCCAAGGAGCGTTCCATCCTGCTTGACTACTACTGCGAGAATACCGAGATCTGGCAGAAGACCGACAAGTACTACGGCGTGCCCTATGTATGGTGCTACCTCGGCAACTTCGGCGGCAACACCAGCCTCTCCGGCAATATCCAGACCGTCAATGACCGCATTGAGAATACCTATAAGAACGGCGGCTCCAACTTCGTAGGCGTAGGCTCCACCCTCGAGGGCTTCGACTGCAACACCTTTATGTATGAGTACATCTTTGAGAAGGCTTGGGAAATCGAGCAGACCAAGGACGTGGCAAAGTGGATTGAGCATGTGGCCGACGAGCGCTCCAACAGCCAGGACCCCAACATCCGCGCAGCATGGAAGCTCCTCTCTGAGACCGTCTATACCGAGGCCGACCATCCGGGTCAGTGCCCCCAGATTAATGTTCGTCCCTTCATGGCCGACAAGTGGGGTGAGAGCAACAATAAGTATCGTACCTACTATCGCAACACCACCATCAAGTACGACAACAAGGACCTCCTTGACGCCGTGGAACTCATGCTCAAGGGCAAGAGCACCGCTCAGAACTATCAGCTCGACGTAGTCAACTTCACCCGCCAGCTCCTGGGCAACTACTCCCTGCCCGTGTTTGCAGCTTACAAGGCAGCCTATAAGAAGGGCGATTTCCAGGAGATGCAGGTGCTCGAGCGCCGCATGCTCAACCTTATGGAAGATGTTGACCGTCTCTGCGCCAGCCAGCGCACCTTCCTCATGGGTAAGTGGATTGAGGAGGCACGCGCCAAGGGCGGCACCGACTCCACCGAGATTAAGTACTATGAGCAGAATGCCCGCAACCTCCTCACCACATGGGGCGAGAAGGCTGCTCTGCTCAACGACTATGCTTCCCGCCAGTGGAATGGTCTCGTAGGCTCCTTCTATGCACAGCGCTACAAGCTCTTCTTCGCAGCTGTCAACAAGGCAGTGATTGAAGGCAAGGAGTTTGGCGAGAAGGAAGAGAAGGAAGTTCAGAAGACCATCACCGACTTCGAGGAGAAGTGGTGGAAGGACTGCATCGGCGAATTCCCCTCTGAGCCCGAGGGCGACGGCGTTGCCATCGCACGCGAGCTCGTGGCAAAGTGGAAGCCCCTCATCCTCCAGCAGGCTGACACCAAGTTCCGTAAGAATAAGTAATGACTTGTTTAAAGATAAGGTGGCGCACGTAAGTTGCGCCACCTTATTGTTTCTATATTTCTTCAGTGATGAAAAAGTTCTCAATCCTTTTACAGATCCTTCTTTCTCTGTTAGCTTCTGTGCCGTGTGCGGCCAAGTGGCTTAATCCCGCTGACGTAGTATGCGGACGGTGGTGGGACGACGAGCTAAAGGGCACCTATCACCGTATGCCCGACCGCGCACAGCATGATGTGCGCTCCGCCGTATGGAATCTATCGAAGCAGTCGGCGGGACTCTCCATCAAATTCCATTCCAACGCGCCGTCCATTAGGGTCCGCTATCAGGTAACCGGCGGGCTCAACATGTTCCACATGCCCACCACGGGAGTGTCCGGACTTGACCTCTATGCCACCGATGCCGACGGCCGGCTGAGGTGGTGCGCCTCGCGTTTCAACCTCTCCTTCAAGGACACCATCAACTACGAGTTCCGCCATATCACCTATTTCACCGGCGACCGTCGCGGATATGACTACGAGCTCTTCCTGCCGCTTTACAATGAGGTCAAATGGATGGAGATAGGCGTGGACGACGATTATGACCTGCAGCTGTATCCCATAACCCAGGAGTCTCCCATTGTGGTCTATGGCACATCGATAGGCCAGGGTGCCTGTGCTTCGCGCACCGGCATGGCCTGGACCAACATAGTAAAGCGCGAGACAGGCTACCCGCTCGTCAACCTTGCCTTCTCCGGCAACGGTATGCTGGAAGAAGAGGTCTTCAAGTATCTGAATGAAATAGATGCTAAGCTCTACATCTTGGACTGCCTGCCAAACCTTACTGAGGACAAAGTGCCTCTCATCTTCGACCGCACTTTGCGCGGAGTGGAGATGCTGCGCGCGGAGCACCCCGATGTTCCAATCCTGCTTGTGGAGCATCACTACGCCAACGCCTCCAGTTCTCAGCGTGCCATCGACCGCTACGCGGATTCCAACAGCGAGCAGCGCCGTGCCTACGACACCCTCGTTGCCCGCGGTGTCACCCGCCTCTACTACCTTAGCCACGACGAGCTCGCCTTTACGCAGGAGTCGATGGTCGAGGGAATCCATCCCAACGACATCGGCATGCGTCAGTATGCCGATGCGTACATCCGGAAGATTTACGAGATCCTCGAACCTCAAGTTTCAAATCTCAAATCTCAAATTTCAATTTTTCGCCCCCGCACCCAGCAGCGTGACCCCTACAACTGGCATGAGCGTCACGAGCAGATACTCCGAGCCAACTGCCTCGAAGCCCCCCAGATAATTATGATTGGCAATTCTATCACCCATTATTGGACCGACCGTTCCGGAGCCGATGCAAAAGACTACCGTTCCAGTTGGGACAAGCTGTTCCGCGGGCGCGTTGCCCGCAACCTCGGCTTCGGCTTCGACCGTATCGAGAACGGTCTCTGGCGGGTGATGCACGGTGAGCTCGACGGCTATAGTGCCGATAAGATATTCCTCCTGCTGGGCACCAACAATTTGTCCACCAACACCGACGAGGAGATAGTGGAGGGTATGCAACTGCTCATCTGTGCCGTGCGTCAGCACCAGCCCAAAGCCCGCATCTACCAGGTGGGCATCATGCCTCGCCGTGGCCAGCTGCAACGCGTAGCGCATGTCAACGCACTCCTGCAGGAGAAATTGAAAAATCTCGGGGAGTCCGCAGAAGGAAAGGGGTGGGACGTCACCTACGTTGATATGAGCCGCGGATTCCTCGACGACAGCGGCAACCTTATAGAGTCCCTCTTCTCCGACGGACTGCATCCCAATGCGCGCGGCTACGAAGTGGAGGCGCAGAATCTTTATCCCTATATTAAATAATGAGTACTGAATTAAATAATGAGTACTGACGGCAAAATAATGAGTACTGACGGCAACCGCATCTTTTCCCTCGATGTGATGCGCGGAATCACCATCGTGGGAATGATTGTGTTCAACACCTGCTCCGGTTATCACTATGCCCAGCTCTACCATGCCCCCTGGATAGGCTTCACCCTTGCCGACACAGCCTTTCCCTTCTTCGTTTTCATCATGGGCATGACCACTTGGCTCTCGCTGCGCAAGTATGATTTTCGTCCCACGGGGCGTGTGCTGCGCAGGATAGCCGTCCGCGCCGTAGGTCTCATCTTGGTGTGCTGGGCGTTTGACCTGCTGGGCAGCCTGCTCTTCACCCTTGATAGCGGCGGCGACATTTTGTCCATCTTTTCCGAGATGCGCTTCACCGGAGTTCTCGTGCGCCTTGGTGTGTGCTACGGTGTCTGCGCCCTTGCAGCGCTGTATATCAACTACAAGCGATTTCCCTATGTCATTGCCGCGCTGCTCTTAGGCTATTTCATCCTCTTGCTTTGCGGTCACGGCTTCGACCGCACGCCCGACAATATCCTTGGCATCGTCGACCGCGCCCTCCTCGGCGAGTCCCACATGTGCAATGATATGGGCATCGACCCCGAAGGCATCCTCAGCACCATTCCCGCCATCGCCCACACCATGCTCGGTTTCTGGATGGCGGCAATGTGCCTACCCCGTCAGGATAAGAAGGAATCTCTTTCTCCCCTTCTTTCGGGAGGGGGTGGGGGTAGGCTCTTTTTCTATGGCTCCCTATTGCTCCTCTCCGGCTTCTTGCTCAGCGGCGCGTGTCCAGTCAGCAAGAAGATATGGTCGCCCACATTTGTCATGATAACCAGCGGAGCAGCATCGCTGTTGCTGGGAGTGCTGATAGAGATTCTTGACGTTAGGCAGCGCGGCGTGCGTGTCGGAAAGTTCTTCAGTGTGTTCGGCGCCAACCCCCTGTTTCTCTACCTCCTGAGCGAGGGCATCCTATGGCCTCTCATGCTCATCAAGGTCAATGAGCAGAGCCTTTGGGACTACCTCTTCCGTTCCATCTTCGTTCCCCTCTTCGGCGAGCAGGGTGGTGACCTCGCTTTTGCTCTCGTCAATGTCTTCTTCTGTTGGCTCGTAGGCTTTATCCTCTATCGCCGCAAGATATTCGTAAGACTGTAAGGCCTGAATTATTAGTGCCAACATCTATAACATTCTCTAATTTTTTTTAACAAACATTTTGGCTGCTCAAGGTAATGTCGTAAATTTGCACAACGAATTAAGCGGAAAAACGAAAAAGAAAAAACTGTGAAATCTGTGTGAAAAAAAACTACGAATTTCACGAATTAAACGGATAATTCATGGTTATCCTTGACTCACGACTCTTGACTCTTGGCTTTTGATTATTTTCAAATAAAATATTATGAAACTAACAACCTCAATCCTCAGGATTCAGACCACCTTTCTGGCAGTGCTGATGGCATGCAGCGCAGCCTATGCTGAGGCATTGGAGTTTGAGACCCTCGCCCCCGTGCAGCTCAACACCACCCTCACCCCCACGCTGACCGATGCCATTCCCGTGGCCATCAGTCCCTCAGCACCTAGCGAGCTCGCCTTTACGTCGCCCGCGCCCATCCCAGAGCCCAAGTACCAGCTCACCTGGATGCGCACCAATCCCGGCGTGCAGCCTTACAAGTTCTTCGACGATGTTACCTTCGCCGGAGTGCCCCTCTTCGTGGCAGGCATCATCGCCAAGGGCGAGAAGCGATCCTTCCGCCAGAACACCGGCGACAATAAGCACACCCTGGTCACCAAGTTCAAGACACGCATCGACGACTATACCCAGATGGCAGGCCTCGTGGCAGCTACCGGCCTTAAGCTCGTCGGCGTGGAGGGACGCAGCGACTGGGGCCGCTATCTCGCCTCTACCGCCATGTCCTACCTCATCATGGGCGGACTCGTCAACAGCATCAAGTACACCTCCAAGGAGATGCGCCCCGACGGCTCCTCTGCCAACGCATGGCCCTCCGGCCATACCGCCACAGCCTTCATGGGCGCCACCATCCTCCATAAGGAGTATGGCACCACCCGCTCGCCCTGGTATTCAGTGGCAGGCTATGGCGTTGCCACTGCCACCGGCGTGATGCGCGTGCTCAACAACCGCCACTGGGTGAGCGATGTGCTCAGCGGAGCAGGCATTGGTATCATGTCCACCGAACTCGCCTACGGTCTTAGCGACCTCATCTTCAAGGGCAAGGGCCTCCTGCGCGGCGACATCACCGGCGAGAAGAGTATCATCACCCATCCCTCCTTCTTCTCCGTGTCCATGGGCCTCGGCTGGGGTACACGCAAGCTCAATTTCGACATGCAGCAGTTTGACTTCGACGGCTATGAGGATGGCGACACCGACTTCAACCTCAAGTTCGGCTCCTCCACCGCAGTAGGCGTCGAGGGTGCCTATTTCTTCAATAAGTATGTCGGCGTCGGCGGCCGCCTGCGCGTCAACAGCTCCCCTATCAAGGGCTGGGACGGCATCGAGCGCTACGCATGGGGCAGTCTGCTCAACAATCTCTACGGCGATGAAATGGAAGATCCCGACATGGAGGACTTCATCTATGGTCAGGGCACTCCGGGTGACCCCGACTACAGCGCACCCATCATCGATGACGTAGAGTTCCGCATCAAGAGCGACCACCTCACCGAGTTTGCCGGTGATGTGGGTCTCTATTTCAACTTGCCCCTCTCCTCCCGCTTCGCCCTAGGCTCCAAGTTGCTCGTGGGCCGCAGCATTATGCAGGAGATCGACCTTGACGCCGTCGCCACTGGCGGTGAGCGCAGGTTCGTCTATGACTCAGCCACCGATGCCCTCGACCTCGAGTGCCTCCCCACCAAATATAATGCCGAGTGGGACTACTTCACCGTGGGCGGCAACAACACTATGAAGTTCGGCACAGGCCTCAGCCTCACCTACGCCTATAAGGAGAACTACGCATGGCGCCTCTTCCTCGACTATGACTACACCCGCAAGACCTACACCATGACCTACAACCCCGGCGGCTTCATTGACGCCGCATTGGGCATCGAGGGCATAGCCGATGAGGCTGACGTCACCGTCGAGACACAGAAGGTCAAGAAGCGCCGCAACTCCTTCATCCTGGGCGGCTCCTTCACCATCTCGTTCTGAGAGCCCCTGTTTTACGAGGAACAATTATACGCGCGTACATTAAAATCATAATGTATGCGCGTAGTTTTTGTATACCCCCTAAGCTAGAGAGAGTGGCTCGAATATAAATAGAAATTATATCCTCCTTAAGCGAAACCGCGATGTTTTCTATCTGGCCGCCGCTGAAATCATATTTGTTAGCCAAGTAGCGTGAGTCCTCTTCATTAAGTGCGGGAATCATCGTGCGCCAGATATTCATTCTGGCGTCGAAGGTCGGTTTCTCAAACTTAATCTTATAAAGAAATCTGCGCTCAAAAGCCGTGTCCATGTTTTGTGCCAGGTTAGTCGTGGCGATGAGTATGCCATCAAGATTTTCCATCTCCTGGAGGATTATGTTTAGTATAGAGTTCTCCATCTTGTTGACTGCCGAT
>CADAZW010000019.1:0-1446 GCA_902792555.1 uncultured Bacteroidales bacterium
TGCCGTCGGTGAGGCTTACGCTGACGATGGAGTCGTCCTCACGTATGTTGATGGCGTTGACGCCGTTGGCACGCGGACGCGAGTAGTCGGAGAGCACGGTCTTCTTGATGATGCCCTTCTTGGAGCAGAAGGTGATATAGTGGGTGCGGCAGAACTCCTCGTCCTTGAGGTCCTGCACATGGATCATGGTGTTGAGGGCATCGTCGCCGGGGATGTTGAGCAGATTCTGGATGGCGCGGCCCTTGGAGTTCTTGACTCCCTCGGGCACCTCATAGACCTTGAGCCAGTAGCAGCGGCCCTTCTGGGTGAAGAAGAGGAGGGTGTCGTGCATGTTGGCGCGATAGACCTTGTCGATGAAGTCGGCATCGCGGGTGGACGAGAGCTTGCTGCCTACGCCGCCGCGCTCCTGGGCATGGAACTCGCTGAGCGGTGTGCGCTTGATGTAGCCCAGACGGCTGGTGGTAATCATCATCGGGTCGTTGGCGAAGAAGTCCTCGGGGTTGAAGTTGTCGGCCTCGCCGGGCATTATCTCGGTCATGCGGGGCTCTGCCCACTTCTCCTTGACCTCAAGGAGCTCGTCCTTGATGACCTTCTTGCAGAGCTCATCGTCGGAGAGTATCTGGTTGTAGTACTCGATCTTGCGCATCAGCTCGTCATACTCGGCGTGCAGCTGCTCCTGCTGGAGTCCGGTGAGCTGGCGGAGCCTGCGGGGTCTTGGAGGCGCGGATGATGTGTACCACCTCGTCGATATTGTCGCTGGCGATGATAAGGCCGTCAAGGATGTGGGCCCTCTCCTGTGCCTTGCGCAGGTCGTACTGGGTGCGGCGGATGACTACGTCATGGCGGTGCTCGATGAAGTACTTGATGCAGTCCTTGAGGGTGAGTATGCGCGGACGTCCATGGACGAGGGCGATATTGTTGACGCTGAAGGAGCACTGCAGGTCGGTCATCTTGAGAAGCTTGTTGAGCACGACGTTGGCATTGGCGTCGCGCTTCACGTCAACGACGATGCGCATGCCCTCGCGGCCTGTCTCGTCATTGACATTGGCGATGCCGTCCACCTTCTTCTCATTGCTGAGCATGGCAATCTTCTTGATGAGCTCGGCCTTGTTGACGCCATAGGGTATCTCGGTGATGACGATGGCTGAGTGGGTGCCCTCATCCTCTATCTCGCAGCGGGCACGCATGATGACGCGGCCGCGGCCTGTGGCATAGGCGTCCCTGACTCCCTGCAGACCGCAGATCATGCCGCCGGTGGGGAAGTCGGGAGCGGGGATATACTGCATCAGCTCATCGACGCTGATGTCGGGATTGTCAACATAGGCCACGCAGCCGTCAATAACCTCGCCCAGGTTGTGGGTGGGCACATTGGTGGCCATACCGACGGCAATGCCGGTGGCACCGTTGACCAGGAAGTTGGGGATGCGGGTAGGCATCACGGTGGGC
>CADAZW010000019.1:1465-23063 GCA_902792555.1 uncultured Bacteroidales bacterium
ACGGTCTCCTTGTCGAGGTCCTGCATCATGGCCTCGCCGAGCTGGGTGAGGCGGGCCTCAGTGTAACGCATGGCGGCAGCAGAGTCGCCGTCAACGCTACCGAAGTTGCCCTGGCCGTCCACCAGCACCTGGCGCATATTCCACGGCTGGGCAAGCCTTACGAGGGCTCCATAGACGGAGGAGTCGCCGTGGGGGTGGTACTTACCAAGCACCTCACCGACGATACGGGCGCACTTCTTGTAGGGATTGTTGTGGGTGTTGCCTATGCCCATCATACCGTAGAGTATGCGACGGTGCACAGGCTTGAAGCCGTCCCTCACATCAGGCAAGGCACGGGCCACGATCACAGACATGGAATAGTCAATGTAGCTGCTCCGCATCTCGCGGTTAAGGTCCACCTTGAGAATCCTGTCGTTGTTCAGATTTTGTGTTTCATCCATAGTTTATATCTTATATATTGAGTTGTTTGTTGTTTATGGTTTACGGTTTATCACCTCTGTCAATTATCAATTATCTATTGGTTAACGGTCGAGAGATTTTTTCTGTCAAGAATTAGAGAATTAGAGAATTTTAATTATCCGTTCAATCCGTTAGATCCGTGGTTAAAGAATCAAGAATTAGAGAATATGTCCTCACTCCTAATTCCTAATTCCTAATTCCTAACTCCTCAAACCTCAAATAATAACGGTTATTGGTTATTGGTTAACGGTTATTGGTTAACTTTCGAGTTCAAAATTACTAATAATTCCGCAAACGGGGCACAAAAGCAAGCAACAAAAATCAATTAAAATCGAAAATTTAGGCATTTTTAGCGTTTCTGGCGCATTTTGCGTTCATTTTCGACACTCTGTCGGCCGTGTACGCCGACAACGCCACACGCAAGGAAATGGCCGTCAGCGCCCCTCGGGCATCCAACGGCCAATATCATCCTGCCGCCACGCCATTCTTCTGTTTGCAGATGTAAGGATATCAGGGAGCCGTCTCCCCCTCTAAGAGGGGGTGGCCCAAGGGCCGGGGGCGTATGATACAAACTTAACAGCTGCCGGAGGCATATAACACTTTCACCTGTAGTGTAATCAAAAAAAATGCAGGACTCTCCCTCCCCTACATACAGGCGAAGTCAAGCCCTGAGCAATGGATATCACCGTCTGCTGCTACAGGCGGTTGCCCTCCTTGGGAAACACTATCTGCGGTGTGAAGGCCTTGGCCTCCTCCAGCGGCATAGAGCCAAAAGCCATGATGATGATAATGTCGCCCACTTCCACCTTGCGTGCCGCAGCACCGTTGAGGCAGACACATCCGCTGCCCCTCTCGCCGGCTATCACATAGGTCTCCAGGCGCTCGCCATTGTTGTTGTCAACCACATAGACATGCTCGCCCCTGATAAGCCCGGCAGCATCCATGAGGTCCTCATCAATGGTGATGCTGCCCACATAGTTGAGGTTGGCATCTGTTACCGTGGCACGATGTATCTTTGACTTAAGGACTTCTACGTTCATATCTCCTATCAATAATATGGTAAATAATCTAATCGCAAATGGCAAGGCTTGCCATCACAATGGTAAGAGGCAAATCGCCTGACGGCAAACCTACTTGTACCTTATATTATCTATCAACCTCACGGGACGCTGGCCGCAGAACACGGTGATACATCCCACCACTGAGTCGCTGTCGCTCCACTCGCTGAGACTGCTGAGAGAGTCGCCGTCAACTATGTCGTAGTACTGCACCTCCAGACCCTCAACGGCATTGATGTTATCCACCACGAAAGCCTTGGTCTCAGCCAAAGTGTGAGTAAGCATAAACTCCTTGCTCTCAAAGAGATACTTGGATATGTTAACGGCTATCTTGCGCTCCCCGTCGGTCAGCAGGGCATTGCGGCTGCTGAGGGCAAGGCCATCCTTTTCCCTCACGATGGGACACGGACAGATCTCCAGCTTGAGCCCCAAGTCCTTCACCATGGCCTTGATCACTGCCACCTGCTGATAATCCTTCTCACCGAAATAGGCACGGTCAGGCTCCACGGCATAGAACAGCTTGCTCACAATCTGGCATACGCCGTTGAAATGACCGGGACGGAAGGCACCCTCCATCACCGTGTCGGTAGGGGGATAGGAGAACTGCCGCGTATCGGGCTCAGGATACATCTCCTTGACCGACGGGGCAAACACCACGTCGGCACCTATGCTCTCCAGCAGAGCGCAGTCGGCGTCCATCGTATGGGGGTAGTTCTTAAGGTCGGTCTTGTCGTTAAACTGGGTAGGATTGACAAAGTCGCTGACCACGGTGAAACCGTTCTCACTGACGCTGCGCCTTACCAGCGAGGCATGACCCTCATGCAGCGCACCCATAGTGGGCACCAATCCTACAGTCTTGCCCTCACGGCGGGCAGCATCAAGCAGAGCTTTCAGTTTCTTTATTGTCTTGGCAATTTCCATAACAATGCAGATATTATTCTTTCGGGGTGCAAAGTAAAACAATTCTTTTCACATACCGAAACTTTGCAGGCAAAAATTGGGTGGAGGCTACCTGCTGAGCACCAGGCGCAAGCCGAGGTTGGGGCGCCCGTTAGCGTACGCGGGGTCGTAGTAACTGCGATAAGACGTACGGCAGCGAATGGCAAAGAAATCCCAGCTGCCACCCCTAATCACACGGTTGGAGCCCGTGGGCGGACCGACAGGATCGGTCTGCGGGTCGCTGCTGTAATCTCCAAACCAGTCCTGGCACCATTCCCACACACCGCCGCTCAAGTCGTAGATGCCAAGCTCGTTGGCAGCCTTGCCGCCCACCTCATGAATCATCCTGTCGGAGTTGTTGCTGTACCAGGCCACATCATCAAGGGTATTGCTGCCGCTATACATATAGCCAACACGCCTGTTGCCGCCGCGGGCGGCGAACTCCCACTCCGCTTCCGTAGGCAGACGAAACGTGCGACCGTCAAGCTGCGAGGCAAACCGGGCGTTAAGCCTGGAGATGAACTCCTGGCAGTAGTCCCAGCTGACATTGGTAACGGGCAGCATGTCGCCCTTGGTCGCACTCGGGTTGCTGCCCATGACAGCCTCCCACAGCTCCTGAGTCACCTCGGTGCAGCCCATAAGGTAATCACCAAGAGTAACAAGGTGTGTGGGGCTCTCGTCATCGTATGTATCCGTCTGCTCAATCGTCGCACCCATCATAAACGAGCCGCCATCAACGGGCATCATGGTAAAAGTCACACCGTCTGCAACAAAGTCCTCACGCTGAAGTGCAGGCCTCTGCGGCACATCGCCGTTGATGATATTGTTGTAGATGGCCACCACATCGGCGGAATTGACCTCGTTGTCGTAATTCACATCGCACACATTCTTCTGCGCCATGGCTGCAGCGGTCGTCATAACAGCCGCCGTCAGGGAAATAAGAGTTACCTTCATATTGTTATCTGTTTTGACATTAAATTGTCTGCAAAGATAGCTTACTATTTTCAAAAGTGCGGGAAAAGAAGTGTTACTTTTATCTTTTTTGCCCCAAAATGCTGCGTATTCGAAAAAAAATAACTATCTTTGCAAATATCTGAATTTTTAAACATCAATAATGAGTAAGAAAGTACTCTTTATCTCGCAAGAGATAACTCCATTCGTACCGGAAACTCCCGCATCCGTACTTGGCAAGGAAATCCCACAGACAATCTTTGAGCTGGGCTACGAAGCCCGCGCCTTCCACCCCAAGTGGGGCAACATCAATGAGCGCCGCAACCAGTTGCACGAAGTGCAGCGCCTGTCGGGTATGAACACCATCATTGACGACACCGACCACCCACTCATCATTAAGGTGGCCACCCTGCCCCAGACAAAAATGCAGGTCTATTTCGTCGACAACGAAGACTACTTCCTCAAGCGACTGGCAGCCTGCGACCGCGACGGAGTGGAATACAACGACAACTATGAACGCGCCGTATTCTTCGGACGCAGCGCACTGGAAATCACTAAGAAGCTGCGCTGGTATCCCGACTACGTGCTATGCCAAGGATGGATATCGGCGGTGGCTCCTTTTCTGATGAAGACCGTCTATAAGGACGAGCCCGCCTTCTGCGACGCCAAGGTGGTGACCGCCCTCCAGCCACTCGACATCACCAAGCCCATTCCCGAGCGATTCCCATATTTCCTCGCATTCCGCAATGTGGACGTAAAGGAGATCAACCGCCTGAAGATGGAGTTTAAGCAGCCCAGCGACATAATGAAACTGGCCCTCAGATTCTCCGATGCAGCCGTGATAACCGAGGAAGGCGTTGACCCTGAGCTTATTAAATATGCCGAGTCAATCAACCTGCCCATGATAAAATATGAGCCAGGCAACACCCGGCAGGAGAAGACCGCCATGCTCAACACCATGCTCGAGAGCTTATAACAATAAGGTAATTGCCAACTTCTGCATTGCCACTATTCAAGATTGCAAATGACCAAATATAGTCAAATGAAAATGCTCCTGTCGGCAGCCGTCGCGCTGATAGCGTGCATATTCCTTACATCATGCGACGACGAGACCGGCACCCTGGGCATCAACACGATGCCATCGTCCGACCAAAGCCGCACATCGCAGTCTGTGTTCGACGTACTCACACAATCGGTGGCCGCCGACTCGCTGGCTGCATTCACATCCGACTGCTACCTGGGCAGAGTGTCTGACCCCGAAACCAACTCCACCACCACCTGCAACTTTATTGCACAATTTGCCCTGCTGGAGGACGACGAACTGCCGGACAGGTCCGCCATGTACAAGGAAGATGGACAGGTGGTGGCCGACTCCGTGGTGCTCAACCTATACATCAAGTCTTACTACGGCGACTCCGTAAACTCCATGAAGATAGGCGTTTACGAGCTGGACTCTGCCAACGTGATACCCGAGGGGCGCAACATCTATACCAACATCGACCCCGAAGACTACATCAGCACCAGCCCCAATGCTGTGAAGAAGGAGACATCCTTTGCCGTGGTCGATTTCGACGTGGCCGACACAGTGCGCTTCGCGTCCAGCTACTCTAAGAACATCCGCATATCACTGCCTGCCGAATACGGCACCCGAATCCTACGACTATACTACGAGCACCCCGAATACTTCCGCAATTCCTATGAATTCATACGCCATGTGATGCCGGGATTCTATTTCAAGGTGCTGGGCGGCAACGGCACTATGGTGGACATTGACATCACCACGCTCAACATCTTCTTCAAATTCAATGCCGAAGGCAATACCTACGTCGGGATAAAGCGCGTGGCATCCACCAGCGAGGTGATACAGTGCAACTATTTCGAAAACCGCAACCTCCAACCGCTGCTTGAGGCCGAGAACTACACCTTCATAAAGTCGCCGGTGGCCATCTTCACGGAAGCCACACTGCCCGTAGAATCAATAATGCTCGACCATGAGAAAGACTCCATCAACAGCGCCAAACTGGTACTGCCGCGCTACAACAGCGGTAGCACCTCTACATACGCCCTGCCCACACCGGCAAAACTGCTGATGGTGCGAAAGAGCGAACTACACCGATTCTTTGAGATGCGAAAGGTGCCCGACAACCGCACCAGCTTCACTGCCGACTTCGCCGCCACCAACAACTCCTACACTTTCACCAACATCGCACCCCTCATAGCGCAGATGAACAAGGACCGCAACTCATCCGACCCTGACTGGAACAAGGTGGTGCTCCTGCCGGTGAAAACCAGCGTAAACAGCAGCGGCAGAGTTATAGCACTCGACATTGACCTCTCCATGGCCTCCGTCAAGCTGATGGGAGGACCCGACAACCCCCTGGGCATAACAATTATTTACAGTAGTTTCAGCGACCGGAAATAGCGTCCGGCAACGCATCACGACTAACCTGCACGGCATCTACACACTGCAAATGCCGTGCAGATTTTTTATAAAAATTATGATAACAGTCTCTGCAGCACCAACTTTTTTTATGTTTTTATAATTACGCGCGTACATTATTATATATAAATTCACTATCTTTGCCCACGAAATGAAATACTCTATTATCATACCCGTTTACAACAGGCCCGATGAGCTGCGTGAGCTCCTGGAGAGTATCGCTGCACAAGGCCGTGAGACAGACGATGTGGAAGTACTCGTAGTGGAGGACGGCTCCGCCATCAGTAGCGAAGAAGTAGCCCTTCAATACGCCAACCGCATCAATGTGCGTTACATGCCTAAGGAAAACTCCGGCCCCGGCCCTGCCCGCAACTACGGCGCTGAGCGAGCCACGGGCGAGTGGCTACTGATACTGGACAGCGACGTGGTACTCCCGCCCGGCTATCTACAAGCCATCGATGCTGAGTTGGAACGAGAGGATTGCGATGCCTTCGGCGGCCCCGACCGCGCCAGCAAAGACTTCACAGTAATGCAGAAAGCCATCAACTATGCCATGACCTCCTTCTTCACCACCGGCGGCATACGCGGCGGCAAGAAGAAGATGGACAAGTTCTATCCCCGCTCATTCAACATGGGAGTAAGACGCGAAGTTTACATAGCTCTGGGCGGATTCAGCAAGATGCGTTTCGGCGAGGATATTGACCTCAGCATACGCATATTCAAGGGCAACTACCGCTGCCGACTCTTCCCCGACGCATGGGTATGGCACAAGCGCCGCACCGACCTCAAGAAATTCTTCAAGCAGGTGCACAACTCAGGCATAGCACGCATCAATCTCTACAAACGCTATCCCGACAGCCTCAAGCTGGTGCATACACTGCCTGCAGTGTTCACCGTAGGATGCGCCCTGCTACTACTGATAAGCCCCTTCTTCCCGTGGGCTCTCGCCCTGATACTGCTATATGCAGTGATAATATGCCTTGATGCCACCCTGGCAGAAGGAGATATTGAGGTGGGCCTCATGGCTGTGCCTGCAGCCTTTGTGCAGCTCACCGGCTATGGTAGCGGATTCCTCCGCGCCGCATGGGAAAGACTGGTGATGGGACGCGACGAATTCAGCGCCTTCAATCACAATTTCTATAAATAACAACTATAGGAACTATAGATACTATAGGAACTATAAAGAAAACAATAATAAAAAACACTGCATGAGCGTCAGCCTGAAAAAGAGGAGTGAAGACTCCCGCCCCCGAGAGCGGCTTCTCCGCAACGGCGCAGCCAGCCTCAGCACCGCTGAATTGCTGGCCATCCTCATTGGCTCCGGCACCACCCAGAAAGATGCCGTTCAGCTGATGGGCGAGGTGCTGGAATACTGCGGCAACGACCTCACCCAGCTGGGGCGCATCACCTATGAGGAGCTTACCGGTTTCAAGGGCATAGGCGAAGCCAAGGCCATCACAGTGCTTGCCGCACTGGAGTTTGCCCGCCGCCGCATGGACGCCAGTCCCACCAAGAAGCGCGAGTTTAGAGACTCAAGCGATCTGTATGACTTCTTCCGCCCCCTAATGTGCGACAAGGACCACGAGGTCTTCTGGGTACTGCTGCTTAACAACCGCCTGCAATACGTTGACGACCGCTGCCTAAGCCAAGGCGACATCAAGGGCACCGTGGTTGAACCGCGCATGGTATTCAACTATGTGGTAACCAAGCAGGCAGTGGCTTTTGCCGTGGCCCACAATCACCCCTCCGGCAACCCCAATCCCAGCCGCGACGACGACAACCTGACCAAACGTCTGGCTGCCGTGGCAAAAGAACTGGGCGTGAGATTCATTGATCACATCATCGTCTGCGAAGGGCAAAACAAATACTACTCTTTTTCCGAGCAAGGAAAGATATAAGAGGAGAAAAGGAGTAAGGAGTAAGGAGTAAAGGAGTAAGTTATTCAGCCTTAACATTTTTGGCAACTATCGGCTTTATTTCTTATCTGCCAAACCGACTTAACTTCTTAATTACTAAAGAATATAAACGCCAACACAAGATATGGACAAGCAACAAGTAGAAGAGCGAATAGTAGAAGTTCTCAGGACGGTTTACGACCCTGAGATTCCCGCCAACATATATGACCTCGGCCTTATCTACCGCGTGGACTACAACCCCAACGACAGTTCACTCGACATAGATATGACCCTCACCGCCCCGGGCTGTCCCCTGGCCGACTTTATCATGGAGGATGTAAGACAGAAGGTGCTCAGCGTAGAGGGCGTCAAGACGGCACAGGTCAACCTGGTGTTTGAGCCAGAATGGACACAGGATATGATGAGCGATGAGGCGAAGATGGACCTCGGATTTATGTAGAAGATGAAAAAAACATATTTTATAGCTGACGCACACCTTGGCTCATGGGCCATCAAGGACACTCGCGAGAAGGAGAAACACCTCGTGAGATTCCTCGACAGCATCAAAGGCGATGCTGCTGCACTCTATATGCTGGGCGATATGTTTGACTTCTGGTATGAGTATCGCTACACCGTACCCCGCGGCTACACCCGTCTTCTCGGCAAGCTCAGCGAGCTCACCGACAGCGGCGTGGAGGTGCACTTCCTCACAGGCAACCACGACCAATGGATGATGTACAACTATCTGCGCGAAGAGTGCGGCATAACCATCCATAGAGAGAAACTGATGCCCATCACCATCGGCGGCAAGCAATTCTGCCTCGCCCACGGCGACGGCCTCGACCCGAAAGACCGCAAATACCTGATGCTGCGCGCCATCTTTCACAATAAAGTTTGCCAGCGGATGTTTTCCACACTCCACCCCCGCTGGGCTATGAATTTCGGCTACAGCTGGGCTCGCCACAGCCGCCTCAAGCACGAAGGCCGCGAAGGCATCGTCCTGAGCGAGGAACAGGACAACACACTGGCCTTTGCCCGCCAATATGCTCAGGACAATCCCAAGACAGACTACTTCATCATCGGCCATCGCCACATCGATCAGCATAACGACCTGCCCAACGGCGGTCAGTTCATTGTACTGGGCGACTGGATAAGCAAATACACTTATGCCGAGTTTGACGGCAACCATCTGAACATAAATCATTTTAAATAAAACAGTTATGAAACGTATCGGCTTCCTCTTGACAATGATGATTGTTCCGCTCATTATAATGGGCCAGAACTACAGTAAACTATGGAGTGAAGTGGAGCAGGCCCAAAACAATGACCTGCCAAAGACCGCTCTCACCAGTATCAACAAAATCATCCGCATTGCCAACAGCAAAGGCAACAGCGACCACCTGGCCAAGGCATTGATAGTAAGGATGTGCCTCGCCAATCAGATATCCCCCGACAGCGCAGAAGCCTTGCTGCCACAGATGGAGAAAATATGCCAAGACCGCAAGACACCATCCGACCGCTGCATCTATAAGGCGTTGCTCGGATGGCTGTACAACTGCCGCACTACCGACATTGACCCGCAGACCAAGAACAAGGCTATCAAAGCATTTACAGAGGCCACGTCTGACCCGGCAGCCCTGGCTGCTGCCAAGGCCGACAGCTATATGGCGCTGCTCGTCAAAGGTGAGGACAGCAAATACTACAACCACGATATGCTCAGCGTCATCTTCCCCTTCGTGGCCAACCAGCTTGACGACATGTATATGCCCGAAGCCCAAAAGCTCGCCGTCACGGTGATGGGCAAGGAGATTGAATGGTATAAGACCCACCAGATGCGCGAAGCCACCATGCTCGCCAGGATTGACTCTATGGACATACTGTCCTATGGAAACAGGAGTTTCTATGAACAGATAACAAAGGAATACGGCGACCTCCCTGTCAGCACCCAGGCATACGCATGGCTGTGCTCCTACTACAACGACAAGGAGGCATACCTGCTGGGCAAGGATGTGCTCAAGCGCTATCCAAGGACCAAGTACACCAACCATATCAAGAATGTGCTCAGCAAGATAGAGCAACCCACGCTCAGCATCAACACCAACGACATCAACACCTACCCCGGCGAAGAGGTAAAACTTATCTATAGCTACAAGAACACCAAGAATGCCACCTTGCGCTACTATCGCCTACCCTTCGCAGCCTGCGATACTGCCTGGCTCAACCTCAAGGCAAAAAACTACCCGAAGTATGCCAGGAATGCCGACTTCACCCTGCCTCTGCCCATACGCAAGGGCGAGCCGTACGACAAATTTAAGGACACCATCACCTTCACCGTGCCCAACCCCGGCATCTACCTTGTGGAGATAGGCGGCAGCGACTACGACAACAGCTACTCCATCGTCAATGTCTCACGGCTGGCCGTCATGCAGCTCCCGCAGCCCGAACAGAAGCTGCGAATCTGCGTGGCAGACTACAAAAACGGCAAGCCTGTGCCCTATTCCACCATAAGGCTGCGCAATGTCCACAGAGACACCGTACGCTGGATGCAGTACGTTACCGACGAGCGTGGCGAACTGGTGCTCCGCAACCTCAAGGGCGACACCGACATCTTCGCCCTCACCGAGGACGACAAGGCCCTCCAACCGGTGGACATGGCATACAGCCCTGACTACAACTGGAATCGTCCCACCCACGACATAAGCACCGAAATCTACACCGACCGCGCCATCTATCGCCCGGGGCAGCAGGTAAAGATTGGCGGCTTCCTCTATAAGCAGGACGACGACAGCACATGCATAATACCCAACCTATCGCTCGACCTCTTCATACGCGACGCCAACGGCAAGAAACTGCAGACCATCACCGTGGTAACCGATGAGTTCGGCTCCTTCAGCACCGATTTCACCCTACCGCAGGAATGCCTCAACGGCACATTCAGCATTCAAAGCACCATCAACGGCGGCACCAGTTTCAAGGTGGAGGAATACAAGCGTCCCAAGTTTAAGGTTACCATCAGCAAGCCCACCGACGGATATGTACTTGGCGACACCATCACGGTCACAGGCCAGGTCATGACCTACTCAGGCCTGCCGCTGGCCAACACCACCGTCTACTGCAGCAACGAGCGCAAGCAGACATGGTGGTTCCGCTACGTCGACAAGGATGCTCCCTTCGTCTTGCGCGACACCGTCACGACCGACGACGAAGGCAAATTCTCACTGCCCGTAGTGCTAAGCATACCCAAGAGAAGCGACGACGGCTACTGGAGACCGATGTGCTACAGTTACAACATCACCGCCAAGGCCACCGCTGACGACGGCGAGACCGAGGAGAGCAGCCTCACCATCACCGCCGGCAACACCAAGACCTTCGTAACCCTCGACATTCCGCCCATCATCTGCAAGGAGCAGATGCCCACCCTCGCCGTAACGCAGAACAATGCCATGGGCGAGGCCGTGGACGGCGAAGGCAGCTACTACCTCATTTGCGACACCGACACCCTGCGCCGCGGCACCCTGCAGTTCAACAAGCCCGACCAGCTCAGCTTCATCAGCCAGCTGCCCTCCGGCGAATACAAGCTCATCGTGCTGCCCACCGGCGAGACAAAGCTATACTACGGCCAATACGCCTACTTCAACCTCCTCTCCATCAACGATACCAAGCCCCTCGGCAACAAGCCCCTACAGCTCTGGCACAGCAGCGACGAGTTCAGCTACACAAAGCCCGTTGACATCCTCGTGGCCACACCGCTCAAGGATATGTGGCTCCGCTACGACATATTAGCCAACGAGCAGGTGGCAGAGAGCAAAATCATACAGATAAGCGACACCGTGACCCACATCCTCCTCCCGTGGAACGATCGCTACGGCCGCGGAGCCCGCATCATCTTCGCCCTCTATAGCAAGGGCAGCCTCCACAGCCAGTCGTTCGTCCTGACCAAGCCGCTGCCCGACAAAGAGCTCAAGCTGCAGTGGTCCTCCTTCCGCGACAAGCTGCAGCCCGGCTCCACCGAGCACTGGACACTCCGCGTGCTCCATCAAGACAAGCCCGTCGAGGCCTCCGTCCTCGCCACCATCTACGACGCCAGCCTCGACAAGTTCGGCCACCACTCCCTGCCCTTCGGCCTCAGCTTCGACCGCCATGTGCCGCTGGTCAGCTGGACCTCCACCCGCAACTATACATTCTCCGCCAGCCTCCAGAAGAGCTATAACCGTCTCACCGAAGAATCGTTTGACTTCACCGAGATCGACCGCTATCTGCTTGACGAAAATCCCTTCCACTACCGTGGCCGCATAGCACTGCTCGGTGCTGCGGGCAGGGATTTCATGCTACGCGAGGTTGCCATGACCAAAAGCGCCAGGAGTAATGCAAAGGCCAGGCGCCCCGCCATGGTCGAAGAGGAGGCAGAGGCCGATTACTACAGCGACGAGGAGGAGGACGAGGACATCACCAGCAACGTGGAGTTACGCTCCAACTTCAATGAGACAGCCTACTTCACCTCCACCCTGCGCACCGATGCCCAAGGCGAGGCGACCATCGACTTCACCATGCCCGAGAGCCTCACGTCGTGGAACTTCAAGGCCCTCGCCCACACCCGCGACGTCAGCTACGGCTTCCTCAGCAACGTCATCGTCGTGCAGAAGCCCCTCATGGTGCAGGCCAACATGCCGCGCTTCCTGCGCAGCGGCGACCAGACCAGCCTCGCCGTAACCGTGCGCAACAACACCGACCTCCCCCAGAGCGGCATAGCGCAGCTCGCCCTCATCGATGCCCAGACAGGTCAGCAGATTAAGCTCATCACCAACAGATTCGCCATTGAGCCCGGCAAGACCGAGACCATCGACTTCCCCTTCCAGGTCAGCGGCGACCAGAGCATGCTCATCTGCCGCTATGCCGCCCTCACCGAAGAGTTCATCGACGGCGAGCAGCAATACCTGCCCGTACTCAGCGACCTGCAGAAGACCGTCAGCACCGTGCCCTTCATGATCAACGACGGACAGACTCACACCTTCCCGCTCGACTCGCTGCACTACAACCCCAATGCCACCCACTCGCTGCTAACCATTGAGTACACCGGCAATCCCGCATGGACAGCCATCAGCGCACTGCCCTCCACCGTCAACTACCAGACCAAGTGCGCCACACAGCTCGCCATCAACTACAATGCACTCACACTCATGCGCCAGATCATCAAGCGCAATCCTCAGCTCACCGACGCCATCAGACAATGGCAGCAGCAGGACAGCGTGCCTGCCTACTTCGCCCAGCTGCAGAAGAATCCCGAGCTCAAGATAGTGGCACTGCAGAACACCCCGTGGGTTGGCGATGCCGACCATGAGCGCAGCCGCCTTGACAACCTCATGCAGGACGACCAGACGCTCACCCTCAAGCAGGCCTCCATGCTCCATAAGCTCAAGGAGATGCAAACCAGCGAGGGCGGATGGCAGTGGTTCCCCGGCATGCCCGCCAGCACATGGCTCACCATCGACATAGCCGAGATGCTGAGCAGCACCCGCGCCCTCTGCCCCGATGCAGCCGACGAAATCGACGAGCTGCTCACCCCAGCGCTGCGATTCCTCGACGCAGAGGCAGCAGAAGAAGTCGCATACATCAAGAAATATAAGACCAAATATGTGCCCACACTATGGATGCGCTACCTATATATTAAGTTAGGAGTGAAAAGTGAGGAGTTAGGAGTTAAACCTCAACTTTCAAAATCCGAAAAGTATCTCGTCAAGCGCCTGCAGAAGAGCTCCAGGAGCTACGACCTCTACGACAAGGCCATGGCCGCCGTCATCCTCCAGCGGGCAGCACGCACCAAGCAGGCCAACCTCACCCTCAAGAGCCTGATGGAGTACACCGTCAGCACACCTGAGATGGGCCGCTACTTCGACAGTCGCCGCGCCCCCAACTTCTGGTCAATGTATAAGGTGCCCACGCAGGTAGCCGCCATCGAAGCCCTGCAGCTCATCCGTCCCGACGACAGGCAGGCCATCCAGGAGATGCGCCTCTGGCTGCTCCAGAGCAAGCACACTCAGATGTGGGACGAGCCCCTGGCAGCCACCCGTGCCATCAGCTGCCTCCTCAGCGACGGCATGCTGGCAGCACCCACCGCGCTACCCTCGCAGCTCGACCTCAACCTCAATACAGAGTTAGGAGTGAGGAGTGAGGAGTTAGGAGTTGGCAATGGTCAAATCACAATCCCCGTGCAGGAGTACGCCACCATAGAGCCCTTCGTGCAGGCAGGCTACATCAAGGCCACCTTCTCCGACAGCATCCTCAAAGCTCAAACCTCAATGCCGAAGGCATCGCGAAGACTTTCGTCGGCTGTCGGCGAAGCCGGTGCCGACACAGAAAGAAAGTCTGAGAGCGAAGCGGCAAACCTCAAACCTCAATCGTTGACCGTGCGCCAGTCTGCCGCCACCGTCGAGCAGCCCCTCTCCTACGGCGCCGCCTACCTGCAGTCATGGCTGCCGGCCATCGAGACACCTGCCGCCGGCTCCGAGCTGCGCCTCACATGCCAGTACTACAAGGAGACCGCCAACGGATGGCTGCTGCTATCAGAGTCAGGGAACAGAGAACAGGGAACAGGGAACAACATTTCAAATCTCAAATCTCAAATTTCAAATATACATAAGGGCGACCGCATCATGGTGCGCTATGACATCGACGCCAGCCGCGACTTCGACTTCGTGGCACTCCGCGACGGGCGCCCGGCATGCCTCGAGCCCACCAGCACCGCCTCCGGCTATGAGTGGAGACATGGCTGCTACCGCTCAGTGGAGGACGACGGCACCATATGGTACTTCGACTCCCTCAGCAAGGGCCACCATGTAATAGAGGAAACCTACGATGTAGACCGCACCGGCCGCTTCACCTCTGCATGCCCCCAGGTACAGTGCCAGTACGCTCCCGAGTTCTCAGCGCGTGCCACCGCCGTCACCCTCACAGTAGAATAGCCAACAGCCATGAGTCGTAAGTTAATCGGAAGGCTGCTTCTGTTGCTTGCCTTTATAAGTTCTCCCCCTCTCTTTCTCCCCTCCTTCGGGGAAGAGACGGGGGGAGGCTCAAAGGTGCTGCGCCAGCAGAACCTCAACCGCTGGCATATCGCCCCCGCCAACTACAGCGGACTGACGCCCCTCGGCAACGACCGCTACGCCGTGGTGGACGACAAGAGCGCCACCAGCGGCTTCCACATCTTCACCATCCGCCTCAATCCACGCACCGGCAAGGTGGAGCACGTCAGCAGCACGCCACTCCTGGGCAGTCCCGACAGCATTGCCAAGACCGACTGCGAGGACATCGTATTCTGTCCACATGACACCACCCTCTTCATCGCACAGGAAGGCATCTCCACCATCGCCCAATATAATATGGACGGCACCTCCACCGGTCGCCTCCTGAGGCTACCCCCGTTCTTCGACCATGGCAAGATACGTCACAACGCAAGCTTCGAGGCCCTCGCCTACGACACTGCCAGCCGACGCTTCTTCTTCACCACCGAGATGCCCCTCAAGGGCGACAGCCTTCACCTCATCGCCGTATCCGATTCGCCCAGCCCAATCCTCTACCGTATGGACGCCCCCGAGCTAAAGCTCAAGGCCAAGTACTACGCCCACGGCATATCCGCCATGACAGCGATGCCTGACGGCAAACTGCTCGTCATGGAGCGTGAGCTCAGCATACCCCCGCGCTATGTCGGCGGCAAGTGCAGGATAAAGGTTTACGAGATCCCCTCTTATCCCCCTAAAGGGGGAAGACTTACCCCTGACGACAGTGTCCTCCCCTTTAGGGGAGTTAGAGGGGTCTGCTCCCCACTCTCCAAGCGACTCCTCTTCACCTTCACCACCCACATCTCCCGCCTCAACTATGCCAACTATGAAGGCATGTGCCTCGGTCCCATCCTTGAGGACGGCCGCCAGACCCTCCTGCTCATCAATGACTCGCAGGGCGGAGTCCACAACGGCCCCTTCCACCTCAAGGACTATATCAAGGTAGTCATCTTAGACAGTTGCAGACGTAAGGAAAGGAGTAGGCCGGTTCCTCTAAGCGGGGTCCCCTCTGGGGAAAATAGATAATGGGAGCCTCGCATAGCGAGGGAGTACCCCGAAGGGGGGAGGGCGTATGAAAGTAACTATGACCGACGGGGGCGTATGAAATAACAGTTATTCCCAAATCTGTGCCAACATCTATATCATTGCCTCTTTTTATCTTTGCACACCATAAACAACACACACTGCAAGCATGAAGTGCACCCCGAAAGTCTTTGTCTAACTTTCGGGGTGCACTTCAGAGCAATACTATCTTTTTTTAGTGGTAATGTTGATAGTATTTGGTAATATTTGAAAACAATAGGAGCCCGCGTTTTCTATTTCGCGGACTCCTAAACGTAGCGTTTTCGATTAGCCTACCATTCACGGCACCAACTTCATCCAGTCGCTCATCACTCCGAAGGAAGGCAAAGCCGACTGACTCCCTACGACGCAGGGCAAGCACTGCGCCAAAGCAACGCCCGCAGCATTTCCTTAATTCAACATCAGAACTGCAAAGATTTGTTAAATATATTACCAAATACTATCAACATTACCACTAAAAAAAAGATAGTATTCGCGATTTTCTATATACCCTTCTTATAGAATTATATATTATATTAAATATATAATATATAATTTGAATTAAAGTTATATCTCTGATATTCAGAGAGATAACTTTTTCAATTGCGGGAAAAATGGGTGTTTATAAAAATACTACCAACTTTAGTGGTAATGTTGGTCATATTTTGCCAATAAGATTCGTCAGAATATGACCAAATACTATCAACATTACCACTAAAAAAAGATAACATTACGCAGAAAAAAAATCTAATCGCGTTGAAGTTGGCACTTTCGACGCGATTAGATTTCGTTTCAAGGCTTTTAGATTTTGTTTCAAGGCTTTTAGATTTGCTTCGACAGGCTCAGCATAGATTTGCCGCCAAGGCTCTCAGATTTCCTTTTGTCGGACCGCGCTTGCAGCGCGACCACCGACGAAATCTTCGCGAAGGCTTCGCCTTTCGGCGGGCTCAGCATAGGTGTTGCCGATGCGCTCAGCATCTGGCTCGGTGCGGTTTTTGCGATTGGATTACTTCTTTTTGCGCTTTCTTTCTTACTCATGCAGGAGTGATAATGCCCTTTTTTGTCTTTTTTGCTAATTATATATACTTTATTAAAAAAAATAAATATATCTTTGCACTTGTCATTACTAACCTATAAACATTTATGCGTATGAAAAAATTTTACCTCTCTATCGTCGCGCTGCTGCTCACGGCAGTCGGCGCAAAGTCCCAGACGGTCAAATACGGCCAAATCGAGACAGGCTATGGCGAGACAGTCACGATGTACTACGAGATTGTTGACGAAGGCGCTATGACCTGCAAGATTGTCGCCGAAGATGCCGACAACGACAAGGGCACCCTGCCTGCCGACTTCACGGGCAAGCTGGACGTACCCTCGGAGATTGACGGCTACACGGTGATTGACATCGGCGAATATGCCTTCGAGAACACCCGCTGCACCATCATGTCGCTGCCTGAGACTCTTACGAACATCAGCGCTAATGCGTTTACGACTAACAAACTGAGCGACCCCAGCATCGCCAGGCCAGAGTTTGCCGACACGCTGGTCATTACCGCCAACATCGAAAACATGGGCAGCAGCGCCTTCTCTTTCAGTAATGTTAACAGGGTGGAGCTGCCCGAGGGTATGATTTCGATCGGCTCCTTTGCCTTCTCCAGCAGCACGCTGAGCAGCATCAAGATTCCATCCACGATGCAGACCTTCTACAACTCCGTCTTCCCCAACACCAAGCTTACCGAGATCGAGCTGCCCGAGGGACTGATCAACCTGGGGCACGTTACGTTTGAAAACACTCTGATTACCAAAATCAAGCTGCCCGAATCGCTGGAGACGATGGGCAACTTCTGCTTCGCTAACCTGGACATCGACAGCCTGGTCATCCCTGCCAAGGTGAGGAGCATTGGCAGCGGCATCACCGCCGGATGCAACAAGCTGGTCTATCTCCGGGTGGCTGAAGGCAACACGGTCTACAGCCCCGAAATCAGCACCATGTGCAACATCGTCTATGACATAGAGAAGAAGACCGTACTCGCCGGATGCCCCAGCTCCGGATTCCCTACCGAGACTGAGCAGATCGGCTACGCCGCTTTCCAGAACATTGACATCAAGGAGCCCGTGCTGCATGAAAACCTGAAGGTTATCGGCAGGTACGCCTTCTCGGGCAGCGGCATTAAGTATGTGCAGATTCCTTCCACCGTCACCAACATCCACTCTAATGCCTTCTACGACTGCAACGAGATAGAGCGCATCGACATAATGGCGTCCGGCATCAACCTGCAGGTGGACCAGGCAGCGTTCCATGTTCCTACGGGCAATACCTCCCTTACCGGAGTGTATATCCACGGCACCCAGCAGCCCAAGAGCTACGGCGGCTTTAGCAACATGGGGAATGTGACTCTCTATGTGCAGGCTAATCCTGACAACTTTACCAACTCCACCGTCTACAACAGTGTTGGCGTGGGCAAATACTTCAAGGAGGTCAAGGTTTACAAGCAGTTCTCCGGCTTTTCGGTCAACGACTATGAGTGGCCCACCCACGGCAATTGCGGCGACTACGAGGTCAGCTCACCCACCGAGGGCGTGAAGAAGATTGAGGTTGAGTACTACATGTTCAGCAAGCGCCTCACCCCCGAGTATGAATTCCAAGCAAAAGATAATTGCCTGGTCTATATGGTGGTGCATCTGGACCAGGGCTATTGCTTCGGCAGCGCACCCTATGGATCGATTGCCGGCACGGGGAATAACGGACGCATAATACGCCTATTTGAGGACCGCCAGCAGTTCTATTGGGAATACACCGTGCCCGTACCCGCTGAGGGCATTGCCATCAATGTTGCCGACTGCGGGATTACCGCACCGGTGGTAGGTGAGACTCCCTCCGACTATATCACCAGTCCTAACCCCTCAAGCACCTTCTTCCGCCGCTCCATCTTTGCCCACCACAACGGCGAGGTGATATGGAGCCCGCTGCACGTGAGCTTCCGCGAGGGCGTGGTATATACCGCAAAGGTCAAGATTCACTGCGACGAAGACCATACCTTCCCCGAAGACCTCGTGCCTACCGTCAACGGCAAGAGGGCTGACCTCATACGCACCGTCGCCGACGACGGACGCTGCCACGAGGCTACCATCAGCTACACCTTCCACATCACCAGCGTAATACCGCAGGGTGACGTCAACGCCGACGGACTGCTCAACACCGCCGACGTGGTAGGCATCTACTCCTACATCCTGGAGGGCGACGCCAGCGGAGTAACCGCCGAGCAGGCTAACATCAACGGCGACGTGGAGGAGGACGACACTCCCATCGTCAACACCGCCGACGTGGTGACTCTCTACAACAATATCATCAACGGCTCACCCTACACCACCTACAAGTTAGACGACGTTGAGTTCACACTACGCAATGTGGAGGCAGGACCGTTCATCATGGGCGCTCCCGAGGAGGACACCGATGCCAATGAAAAAGAAAAGCCGCAGCACCGCGTGACTCTCACAAAGAACTACAGCATGGCCGAGACCGAGACAACCCAGAAGCTCTGGACTGCCGTAATGGGCAGCAACCCGAGCGAAATGAACGGCAGTGAGAACAACCCCGTAGAGAATGTCAGCTGGAACGATATTCAGATCTTCCTGACCAAGCTCAACGACTCCTTCGACGGCAAGCTTGCCGGCGGCATGGTGTTCCGCCTGCCGACAGAGGCTGAATGGGAGTATGCTGCACGCGGTGGCAAGAACAGCAAGGAGTTTAAGTACTCCGGCAGCGACAACCCTGACGAGGTGGCTTGGTATAATGGCGCAGAATCTCACGAAGTAGCGCAGAAACTGCCTAACGAGCTGGGCCTCTACGACATGACCGGCAACCTTTGGGAATTATGCCACGATGACACGCGAACATACTCCAACTCTTCGCAGACCGATCCCTTAGGTTCTACCACTGATGGAAATTGCGCTACACGTGGCGGCGGCTACTGGAATCCCGCTTACATAATGCGCGTCACATACAGGACAAGCATTTTGAAAACCTCGAAAAACAGGGGCAGAGGCTTCCGCTTCACCCTGGCCACCCCCATTGATGAATAAGCAACCGGAATAACCTAAAACCGATAATGTTAAAAGGTTAAAAGGTTAAAAGGCTAAACATAAAAAAGACAACCTCTCGGGGTTGTCTTTTTTTTGGGCAATGATTAACAGTTAGGAGTGAGGAGTGAGAAATTAGAAATTAGGAATTAGAAATTAGGAATTAGGAATTAGGAATTAGAGCCTGCGGATAAATTCTCTAATTCTTGATTCTTTAACCACGGATCTAACGGATTGAATGGATAATCAAAATTCTCTAATTCTCTAATTCTTGACAGAAGAGTCAAGAACCAATTCCGGACTTGGCTAAACGCTAACCGCTAACCGCTCAACGTTCAACGCTGACCGCTAACCCTTCAACTTCCTAAAGTATTCCTCCAGCAGTCGGTGGGCTGCCATGAACGAGGTCTGCTGCCCCAGCTCGATGCTGTTCTCGGCAGCAATAAGGCGCTGCTCCATGTCGGGGTCATGGTAGAAGGAGTTGCGCAGCCGCTGGTCGATGGTCTCGTACATCCAGTAGCGGTTCTGCTCCCTGCGGCGGCGGTAGAAATAGCCGTTCTCCTTCACAAAGTCTATATACTCATAGATGCCGTCCCACAGCTCCTTGATGCCCAGACCGTAGAATCCGCTGTAGGTATAGACCTTCGGCGTCCAGCCGCTGGGCGGCAGCGGAAACAGGTGGAGGGCGTTCTTGTAGTGGCCCGCTGCCACGCGGCAACGCTCCACATTGTCGCCGTCACACTTATTGATGGCTATGCCGTCGGCCATCTCCATGATGCCGCGCTTGATGCCCTGCAGCTCGTCGCCGGTGCCTGCCACCTGGATGAGCAGGAAGAAATCGACCATCGAGTGGCAGGCCGTCTCGCTCTGACCCACGCCGACGGTCTCGATGAATATCTTGTCGTAGCCGGCAGCCTCGCACAGCACGATGGTCTCCCTCGTCTTGCGGGCCACGCCGCCCAGCGAGCCGCTGCTTGGGCTGGGGCGTATGAAGCTCATGGGATGCACGGCGAGCTTCTCCATCCTGGTCTTGTCGCCGAGGATCGAGCCCTTGGTGCGCTCGCTGGTCGGGTCGATGGCGAGCACGGCGAGCTTGCCGCCCTTCTCGTTGAGCACATGGATGCCGAACTCATCGATGCTGGTGCTCTTGCCGGCGCCGGGCACACCGCTGATGCCTATGCGCACACTGTTGCCGGCGAAGGGGAGGCATTTCTCTATCACCTCCTGCGCCATGGCCTCGTGCTCGGGGCGGGTGCTCTCCAGCAAGGTCACGGCACGGCTGAGTATGGTGACATCGCCGCGGCGTATGCCCTCCACAAAGTCGCCGACGCCCAGCTCACGCTTGCGGGCCCTCGGCCTCAGCTTAAGGTAAGGGTTCACGATGCCCGGGTTCTCCGGACTGGTCTCCACCTTGAGACCCTGATACTGGCTGTCGTTTTCGGGATGGTCCATCTGCTAGAGTTAATAAGCGGTTAGCGATTAGCGGTTAGCGATTAGCGATTAGCGGTTAGCGTTTAGCGGTTAGCGGTTAGCGGTTAGCGATTAGCGGTTAGCGGTTAGCGATTAGCGGTTGCCACTTCGTTCTCACCTTCGCTTTTCGCACCCGCGCCTAAAAAGCATCCTTGCTTTTTCGAGACGGCGCGACTATGCTGCTACGGTTCG
>CADAZW010000020.1:0-26935 GCA_902792555.1 uncultured Bacteroidales bacterium
GCCATGGGCTTGCCAACGATGTTGCTGCGGCCAAGGATGACGCACTTCTTGCCGGAGGTCTGGATGTCGTAGCGCTTGAGGAGCTCAAGGATGCCCTTGGGGGTGGCGGAGATGAAGCAGGGCAGACCGATGGCCATGCGGCCTACATTGATGGGGTGGAATCCGTCAACGTCCTTACGGAAGTCAATGGCCTCAATAACCTTTTGCTCGTCAATGTGGCGCGGCAGAGGAAGCTGTACGATAAATCCGTCGATATCAGGGTCTTGGTTGAGTTTGTTAACTTCGTGGAGTAACTGCTCCTCGGTGATGTCATCCTCAAAGCGGAGCAGGGTGGAGGTGAAGCCGCATTCCTTGCAGGCGAGCACCTTGTTGGCTACGTATGTCTCGCTACCGCCGTCGTGGCCAACCAGTATGGCTGCCAGATGGGGGCGCTTGCCGCCGCGGGCTACTATGTCGGCTACCTGCTGGGCTATCTCGGCCTTGATGGTTGCGGCTGTCTGTTTTCCGTCGATTAGTTGCATGGGAAGGATTTGGTATTTGAAATTTGAAATTTATTGCCTGGTCCGGATGTGGACCCGCGCAGCCGAACTGCGCGGCACTGTGGTTGTAGGTTAACGGTTGTAGATTAACGGTTGTAGGTTAACGGTTATTGGTTATTGTTTAACGGTTAACGGTTAGAACGGCTGCTTGCCCATTTTGCGCATGGCATTGATGTTGCGCATCTTGTTGCCGAAGCCGGGTGCATTGACCATGCGCATCATCTTGCGTGTCTGGTCAAACTGCTTGAGCATCTTGTTGACATCCTGGAGACTATTGCCAGAGCCGCGGGCTATGCGGGCACGGCGGCTGGAGTCAATCTTGTCGGGGTTGGCGCGCTCGAAGGGTGTCATGGAGCCGATGATGGCTTCTATCTGCTTGAAGGCGTCATTGTCGATGTCAACGTCCTTGAGGGCCTTGCCTACGCCTGGTATCATGGCAGCCAGGTCCTTGATGTTGCCCATCTTCTTGATCTGGCGGATTTGGGAAAGGAAGTCGTTGAAGTCAAATTTGTTCTGTGCCAGCTTCTTGCTTATCTTGCGGGCCTCCTGCTCGTCATAGACCTGCTGCGCGCGTTCCACCAACGAGACTACGTCGCCCATGCCGAGGATTCGGTTGGCCATACGGTCGGGATGGAAGACGTCGAAGGCGTCCATCTTCTCGCCGGTGCCGATGAACTTGATGGGCTTGCCCACCACGCTGCGTATGGACACGGCAGCACCGCCGCGGGTGTCGCCGTCGAGCTTGGTCATCACGATGCCGGTGTAGTCGAGGCGCTCGTTGAATTCACGGGCGGTGTTGACGGCATCCTGGCCGGTCATTGAGTCAACGACAAAGAGGGTCTCGTCGGGGTTGACGGCCTGCTTGATGGCTGCTATCTCCTGCATCATCTGCTCGTCGATGGCCAGACGGCCGGCGGTGTCGATGATGACGAGGTTGAGTTCCTCCTGCTTGGCCTTGCGGATGGCGTTGCGGGCAATCTCCACGGGATCCATGTTGCCCTCCTCGGTATAGACGGGCACGCCTATCTGTTCGCCGACTACCTGCAGCTGATTGATGGCGGCGGGGCGATAGACGTCGCAGGCCACGAGCAGGGGCTTCTTGCCAAACTTAGACTTCTGCCAGTTGGCCAGCTTGCCGGAGAAGGTGGTCTTGCCGGAGCCCTGCAGGCCTGACATGAGGATGATGCTGGGGCGTGAATTGAGATGCAGCTCAGCCGTCTGGCTGCCCATGAGGGTGATGAGCTCGTCGTGGACTATCTTGATGAGCAGTTCGCCGGGCTTGACGGAGGTGAGCACGTTCTGTCCGAGGGCTTTCTGCTTGACCTCGTCGGTGAACTGCTTGGCCACCTTATAGTTTACGTCGGCATCAGAAAGGGCCTTGCGAATCTCCTTTACGGTCTCGGCGACATTGATCTCGGTGATGCGCCCCTGGCCTTTGAGGACCTTGAATGAGCGTTCGAGTTTTTCACTTAGGTTTTCAAACATATTGCTGAAGGGTAGAATTTTTGTGCGGCAAAGGTACAAAAAAGTTAGGAGTTAGGGGGCTGGAGTCATGAGTTTTTTTGGATTGCCCGGGGTGAAGGGGCATGAACGGACTGGAGCATAATATAAAGAGGTGGGGTGTGCGACACAGGATGAAAGGATATACTTTTTACGGAAATTAATGTTTTATGGAAGAATTGTTGGTGTTTGTTGTGGGATATGTCTGCAGGATTTATTAATTTCGCCGCCAATTGGCCATGAAAAAACAATGGCAGATAAAAGATTTTATCTTTATCTGGTTGAGCCACAGAGGCTTTAATGTTTTTTGTGGTTTGTAAACAATAAATAACGATTTCGTCAGTTATATATATAAGTATTAAGCGCGAGGAAACAATGATGAGTGTGCTGAACATTATAGTGCCAGTGATTATCAGTGCAGCCCTGACGGCATTGATGGTTCCACTCATTATTCGTCTTTCCTATAAGAAGAAGCTGTGTGACACTATTGACGAGCGCACTGTCCACTCTGGCATTGTTCCAAGGCTTGGGGGCGGTGCCTTTATTTTGTCGGTGGTGGTGGCTGTGGTGATTGCTGTGATGATGTGCAGCAATGACGAGGCAGCATGCAGGCTGACCCCTCAGAGCAGCTGGGTGCAGTATGTTGCACTGATTGGTGCTGCGATGATAATCTATGTGGCTGGTCTTTGGGACGATATCAAGAGGCTGGACTACAAGATGAAGTTTGCCTGTCAGCTGGCCAGCGCCTTGCTGGTAGTGCTGGTAGGAGGATTCTGGATTGGCGATTTCCACGGACTGCTTGGCATCTGGAGCCTGCCGCCTGCAGTGGGCAAGGCGTTCAGTGTGCTGCTGATAATGTATATCATCAACGCCTTCAATCTGATAGACGGCATTGACGGCCTGGCAGCGTCGCTGGGCTTTATAGCGTCGGCGGTGATGGGAGTGCTCCTGCTGATGTCAGGCCAGGAGGTGATGGCTGTGCTATCGTTTGCATTGGCGGCATCGCTGGCCGTGTTCTTCTGCTTTAACAAGTTTGGCAGCACCGGCAATCGCACAAAGATATTCATGGGAGACGGCGGCAGTCAGACAATGGGACTGATTGTTGCCTTTCTTGTAGTGTTTGTGTCATCAGGTGAGTCCCACTGTGCCGGCGCCAACCCGGCATTGCAGTCGCCTGTGGTGCCCTTCTGCCTGATTATCATACCGTGCTTTGATGCTGTGAGGGTGATGGTGGGCAGGATAAAGAAGGGCAACAACCCCTTTCTGCCAGACAAGACACACATCCATCACGAATTAATGCGCATAGGGTTCAGCGCCTCACGCACGCTGGCAGTTCTGCTGCTGCTTGACATATGCCTGATATTGGTAAACATCGTGCTTGCCCTGGCCGACATAAATATTGACGCGAACATAGATGCAGACTCCAAGCTGGAGGCCTGCCTGAGGATAAACATTATACTTGTGCTCGACATTGTAATCTGGCTGTGCATCAACAGATGGCTCAACCGCAGGATTAGCATGGTGGAACGCAAGGGTAACCGGCAGTAAGAAGAAAACAGGATGAAAATCTCAATCATAACGACCACGTTCAACAGCAGTGCCACGGTGGCAGAGACGTTTGAAAGCGTACTGTCGCAGACGTTTAAGGATATTGAATATATCGTTGTGGATGGCGCGAGCAAGGATGACACCCTTGACATAATAAAGAGGTATGAGTCAGCCTTTGACGGCAGGATGCGCTGGATATCAGAGAAAGACAGCGGCGTTTATGACGCCATGAACAAGGGTCTGGGCATGGTGACCGGCGATGTGGTGGGATTTCTCAACTCTGACGATTTCTACTATGACGAGCATGTGCTGGAGGATATCAACCGTGAGATGGAGGGTAAGGAAGTGGACTGTGTCTATGGCGACCTGAAATTTGTGAAGGCTGATGACCCGACGCGCGTGGTGCGCATCTGGCGTGGCTCGCAGTATAAGAAGGGCGGCTTTAAGCGCGGATGGCATCCTGCGCACCCAACGTTCTATGCCCGCCGCGAGTGCTATGAGCGCCTGGGGGTGTTCAACACCCGATTCCCCGTGTCGGCAGACTTCGACCTGATGCTGCGCTTTATCGGGGTGGGGAAGCTGCGCAACCGCTACATACACCGCTATTTTGTGATGATGCGCGTGGGCGGGGAAAGCACAGGGAGCCTGCGCAATATAATTCGCGGCAACCTCGCCATTATGCGAGCCCTGCGCGAGAATGGCTACCATAAGTCACCGCTCATCGTGATGCGGCGCATGATGCATAAGATAAAGGATGCAATGCAGGGCCGCCTGCTGCAGGCTCACATAATAAAGGCAGAAGAATAAGTAACTGTGCTACAAGGCAATTATATATGATTCTTTCTATACTACTTAAGATAACGCCACTTTTTATCTCATTGCTGTTGGGACTATTTATTATTCCCAACTTGCGGCTGATGGCATCTAAGAAGAAGAATTTCTTGCCAGATGGCGATGACAGGATAAAAAATGGCGTGATGATAGGAGGAATATCCTTCTTTCCCATTATCCTGATTGCCTTATGCATCAGCATCTCGCTGCCGTATCTACTGCAGATAGATGAGCTGCGGAGCACAGTGGAGCCGGCGGCGATGAGAATCATGCAGATTGTGGTAGGGTGCATGATACTGTTTATCACCGGACTGAAAGACGACCTCAACGGCACGAGTGGATTCGTGAAAATGGGGGCATTGCTAATTGCCTCAGTCATGTTTCCGGCAACAGGTCTCTGGATAGATAACCTTCACGGCCTGTTCGGCATAGAGAACCTGTCTCCATATATCGGCATACCGCTGACCGTGATCCTGGTTTGCTATATCACGGAGGCGTTCAGCCTGCTGGACGGCATCGATGGTCTGAGCAGTGGGGTGGGGGCTATCATTATTTTCACCTTCCTTCTGTTCAGTATATGGTTTGACTCCACGCTCATCAGCTTTGTGGCTGCTGCCACGCTTGGTGTGGCAATACCTCTGTGCTTCAGGTCGCTGCTTTCCAGCAAATGGGGTAATACACTCATGGGCAACAGCGGTGCCTATGTGCTAGGCTACATCGTGAGCTATCTTAGCATCGGACTGAGTCACAGTGAGCGTATGCCGGAAGGCATGCTTATGATATGCCTCGGTGCATTGTTTGTGCCTATGCTCGACGTTCTCAGGGTCGTTAACAGCCGCGTAAGGGACAACCGTACCATCGACAGGCCTGACCGCAACCAGTTTAACCATAAGCTGCTGCGTACCGGAATACCGCGCAGGATGATTCCTGTAACGATAGCAGGATTGATGGGCATCTTCGTGATAATGAACACTAGCGGCGTTATCTGCCACTGGAATCCTACCATCATGGTGCTGCTAGATATAGTGCTATGGATAACCATTCATCTGACCCTCAATTATTTTATCCATGAGCATCAGAGGAAAGGTTTTTACAGGGAATGGGAGAAGGCCTATGGCGAGGATTCATGGTATGCCAATATTCCCCATGAGACGCTGAAGCGCAAGGCACAGACCTATGGCAACATGCATCTTGACCAGGATAAGGTGGTGGAAGATGTTGCTTTTATCTCTGACGGCATGAATGGCCTTGAGCGGCAGATTAAGAGAGCGGTGGACTTGATCCTGTCTTTGATTTGCCTTATTATCTTCTCACCGCTGATGCTGTTGAGCTATATCCTGATAAAAATAGATGATGGAGGCCCTGCCATCTATAAACAGGAGAGGGTGGGCCGCTATGGGCATCCGTTCTATATTTATAAGTTTAGGTCAATGCGATTGGACGCAGAAAAGTCAGGTCCGTCGCTCAGCCATGCCAACGGCAACAATGATCCACGCCTGACCAAGGTGGGCAGTTTCCTCAGGGCCCATCATCTGGATGAGCTGCCCCAGCTGTGGAATGTGTTTGTCGGTGATATCGCTTTTGTGGGCTATCGCCCGGAGCGCAAATTTTATATTGACCAGATAATGAAGGAAGACCCGCGTTATGCCTTCCTATATCAGATACGTCCTGGTGTTACCTCCTACGCAACACTTTACAACGGTTATACGGACACGATGGAAAAGATGCTGCGCCGTTTGGAGCTGGATCTCTATTACCTCAAGCACCGTTCGCTGTGGTTTGATGTGAAGATACTGGGACTGACATTCCTTAGCATAATATCCGGAAAGAAATTCTAACCCTATTTAATAATATGTATTATGACTAACCACAATGCTATCTACGACGCCCAGGTTCTGGGCAAGCCCCGCATGGCCCTGCTTGGACTGCAGCACATGTTTGCCATGTTCGGAGCAACTGTTCTCGTTCCCCTGATCACAGGACTGAGCGTCTCTACCACTTTGCTGTTTGCTGGTGTCGGGACGCTTATCTTCCATTTTATCGCCAAGTGGAAGGTGCCTGCTTTCCTCGGTTCTTCGTTTGCCTTCCTAGGAGGCTACGCTGCTGTTACTCAGATGGGTATGGAGGATTATGGTCTAAGCAAGACCCTTGCCCTCGACTATGCCGGCATAGGCATCTGTGCCGCCGCGGTCATCTATTTCGTTGTGGCAGCACTCATCAAGGCTTTTGGCCTTAAGAGGGTGATACGCTTCTTCCCGCCAGTAGTGGTTGGCCCGATGATTATTGCTATTGGCCTCTGCCTCTCAGGTTCCGCTATCAGCAACTGCACTACCAACTGGGCCATAGCCTCGTCAGCCGTGGTGGTAGTTATTGCCGCATCCATATGGGGCCGCGGTTTAATCAAGATTATCCCCATCCTGCTGGGTGTTATCGTATCCTACGTTGTTGCAGCCTGCTTGGGCGAGGTTGACTTCAGCCAACTTGACAATGTGGATTGGGTAGGTCTGCCTATAGCTCGCGAGAGCACCGTGCTCGCCGTGTTTGACAATCCCGACTATACGCTTATCATCTCAAGCATCGTGGCCATCATGCCTTTGGCTATCGCTACCGTGATGGAGCACATTGGAGACATCAGCGCTATCTCCTCCACCGTAAACAAGGATTACCTTGCCGAACCGGGTTTGCATCGCACTCTCACCGGTGACGGTGTAGCAACCTTTGTAGCAGCCTTCTTCGGTGCACCAGCCAACACCACCTATGGCGAGAATACCGGTGTGCTTAACATTACCCGAGTCTTTGATCCGCGCGTAATTCGTCTGGCAGCAATGTTTGCCATCGTGCTGGCCTTCTGTCCCAAGTTTGCGATGCTAATCCAGCTTATGCCTGCTGCCACTATTGGCGGTATCTCACTTATCCTCTACGGTATGATTGCTGCTGTGGGTGTGCGCAATATGGTTGAGGCCAAGGTTGACCTTACCAAGCCTCGCAACCTTATCGTAGCAGCTCTTATCCTGGTGATCTCCATTGGCATTACCTACGGTGCTCAGGGGGGTGTTGCTATTGGTCCCATCCATCTCTCAGGTCTTGCTATCGCAGCAATGGTAGGTGTGATTCTTAATGCAATCTTCCCCCGCGAAAAGTAGACAGTGAACTAAATATACAGGATAAGTAACTTCTAAACCATGAAAGTATTTGATCTTGGAGTACGAGACACGGTGCTTAATCAATATGTGGCCGAACTGCGCGATGTCAACGTGCAGACTGACCGCATGCGCTTCCGTCGTAACGTGCAGCGCATAGGCCATGTGATGGCTTATGAAATAAGCAAGACACTTGTATATGAGCCGATATCGGTGCAGACTCCGCTGGCTACGGCCACGGCCTCCATACCTGTAGACGATATCGTAATAGGCACGGTGCTTCGTGCAGGACTGCCATTCCACCAGGGATTCCTTGACATCTTTGACAAGGCAGGCAATGCGTTCCTCTCAGCCTATCGCTACTACACTGACCGAGAGTGCCGCAATATTGACGTGCATATTGAGTATATAGCGTCGCCTAACCTTGATGGGTGCACCTTTATCATCGTTGATCCGATGCTTGCCACCGGAGAGAGTCTGGAGCTCGCCTACAAGGCCTTCCTTAGCAAGGGTAAGCCAAGGCGTATCATCCTTGCCAGCGTGATTGCTGCCAACGAGGGTATAGAGCATCTGCAAAAGACTTTCCCCACTGATGAGGTGGAGCTCTATTGTGCAGCCATTGACCCTGAGCTCAACGAGCACCGTTATATCGTGCCGGGCCTCGGTGATGCAGGCGACCTTATGTATGGCGAGAAGATGTAAAATCTTGTTTTTACAGACAATGATTATAAAGTGGGCGGTTTTTCCGTCCACTTTTTTTGTGCAAACCGTATGTGTAAGCGAGGCGTTGGAATTATTTATACCTTTATCTGCAAAGTTTAGTGTTATAATATTGTTAGAAAATGTTAATCTCGCTTAAAAAATACATATTAGGGTCAAATTGGTCAAAAAGACCTCTGTTTTGGTTGTTTAACTTCAAAAAATAGTGGTAATTTTGCAATCTGTATTATAATTGGACTTATTATAAATAAACAATAACACTAATGAATTGCTTGAAACTATCCAAAATCGGTTCGGCCCTTGTGGTGCTGGCCGTTGTGATGCTTGCAGTCAGCTGCGGTAAGCAGCAGGGCCAGCAGCCTCAGTCTAATGAGTTTGCAGTGAGGACCGTTACCACGGCTTCCCCAGAGTTGAATTACACCTATCCAGCTACCATTAAGGGAAAGCAGGACATCGAGATTCGTCCTCGCGTGCAGGGCAATATTGTAAGGGTGTGCGTTGACGAGGGTGCAAGTGTCAGGGCCGGACAGACATTGTTTGTGATAGACGATGTTACCTATCGTGAGGCAGTCAACCAGGCAAGCGCTGCCGTCAATCAGGCTAATGCGTCGCTCAATCAGGCTAATGCAGGATTGGCTACGGCCAAGCTAACCTACGAGAATAAACTGCAGCTGAAGAATAAGAATATCATCGGCGACTATGAGTTTCAGACTGCCCAAAACGCCATGAAGCAGGCAGAGGCCGCTGTGGCTACTGCCAAGGCAGGCGTTGCCTCCGCACAGGCAGCTCTGACGTCAGCTCGCCAGAATCTTTCCTATTGCTATGTGAAGAGTCCAGCCAACGGAGTGGTAGGTTCTATTCCTTTCCGTGTAGGTGCATTGGTTAGTGCTCAGAGTGTAGAGCCTCTCACCACGGTGTCAAACATCGATGAGATGTACATCTATTTCTCTGTTACCGAGCAGCAGCTGCTGGATATGACTCGCACCTCGGGTGACAGCAAGACCATCCTTGCTTCCTTTCCTGCTGTGCAGCTCAAGTTGGCCGATGGCACTGTATATGACCGTCCGGGCAGGGTCAGCACTATCAGCGGTGTGATTGACCAGCAGACGGGTTCTGTTTCCGTGCGTGCCGACTTCCCCAACCCCAAGCATCTGCTGAAGACTGGCGGCTCGGGCAATATTCTGGTGCCCTATGTTGCCAAGGATGCTATAGTTATCCCTCAGTCAGCCACTGTGGAGGTGCAGGACCAGAAATTTGTCTACACCGTAGGCAAGGATAATAAGGTGAGCTACACTGTAGTTCAGGTGGCAGACGTGAATGACGGTACCAACTATATTGTTACTGCCGGTCTTAAGGCAGGCGACCGCATCGTGGTGGAGGGCGTTACCCGTCTGCAGGACGGCATGGAGATTAAGCCCATCACCGAGGAGGAGTCTGCCGCCCGAGTGCAGCAGTCCATCCAGATGGGTGCCGCAGATTTGAGCGGAAAGTAAACACAGAGAAAAACATGCTATAGCTCATACAGTGCCAATAGTTACTATAGTTCCTATAGATACTATAAAAAAAGACATACGATGAAACTTGACAATTTTATAAAGAGGCCGGTGCTTTCTACCGTAATCAGTATCCTGTTTGTGGTGCTTGGCGTGATTGGCCTCACGGGAATGCCTGTGGAGCAGTATCCCAATATCGCGCCGCCTACTATCATGGTGTGGGCCACCTATGCCGGTGCCGATGCCGAGACGGTGCTCAACTCCGTGGTGGCTCCCCTGGAGGAGAGCATCAACGGTGTGGAGGACATGACCTACATGACCTCCTCCGCCACCAACGACGGCTCCGCGTCAATTACTATCTATTTCAAGCAAGGCACTGACTCCGACATGGCTGCGGTGAATGTGCAGAACCGTGTTAGTCAGGCCACCAACCTGCTGCCTGCCGAGGTGGTGCAGGTGGGTGTCACCACCCGTAAGCGCCAAACTTCGCAGGTGCTCATCTACGCCCTCACATCCGACAAGGGGCAGTATGACGAGAAGTTCCTCACCAACTATAACCTCATCAATATCGCGCCGGTGCTGCAGCGTATCAGCGGTGTGGGTTCGGTAGAGGGATTCGGCGCCAAGACCTACACGATGCGTATCTGGCTCGACCCCGTTAAGATGAAGGAACACAGCCTTGTGCCTGCCGATATCACCAACGTGCTCGCCACCCAGAATATCGAGGCAGCCCCCGGCAAGCTCGGCGAGAGCAGCGACACGCAGTTTGAGTATATCCTGCGCTACACTGGCCGCCTCAAGACCGTGAAGGAGTTTGAGAATCTTGTGATATATTCCAATCCCGACGGCACTAACCTCTGCGTAAAGGATGTGGCTCAGGTCGAGCTGGGCGCCCAGTCCTACACTGTCAACAACCTCTGCAACGGCAAGCCCGCCGTGACGATGATGGTCACCCAGATGGCAGGTTCTAACGCCAACGAGATAGTAAAGAACGTAAAGAAAGAGATTGAGTCGCTCCAGCAGTCATTCCCCCCGGGCATGCAGATTGTATATGGTCAGGACGTGACGGAGTTCCTCTATGCCTCCATCAGCGAGGTGGTTGAGACTCTGCTCATCGCTTTCTTGCTGGTGATTTTGGTGGTGTATATATTCCTGCAAGACATGCGCTCCACTGTTATCCCTATGGTGGCGGTGCCTGTGTCGCTGGTAGGTACATTCTTCTTCCTCAATCTGTTTGGCTTCAGTATCAACCTGCTTACGCTGTCGGCATTGGTGCTGGCCATCGCCATCGTGGTTGACGATGCCATCGTGGTGGTGGAGGCAGTGCATGCCAAGCTCGATCAGGGCTACAAGTCGCCCCACCTTGCTGCTACCGATGCCATGAGCGAGATATCCGGTGCTATCATCTCCATCACCCTCGTGATGGCGGCTGTGTTTGTGCCGGTGAGTTTCGTGGGTGGCACGTCGGGCTCCTTCTATCGTGAGTTCGGTGTTACGATGGCTGTGTCCATAATCATCTCTGCCGTCAACGCTCTCACTTTGTCGCCGGCTCTCTGTGCCATATTCCTCAAGTCCCACGACCCCAACAAGAAGATGAGCGTTGTTGACAGGTTCCATGCCGCTTTCAATACGGCTTACGACAAGATGCTCTCCAAGTATCGCACTCTCGTGGAGTTCTTCATCAAGGCCAAGGTCATCACCGTCGCTGTGGTGGCAGCATCCATCGTAGTGATGGTTGTGCTCCTGCAGACCACCCGCACCGGTCTCGTTCCCGATGAGGACACCGGCACCGTGTTCTGCACCATATCCATGGCGCCTGGCACCGGCAAGGACAAGACTATGGATCTCGCCAACACAGTGCAGAAGATGCTCGAGACCAACCCCGCCGTGCAGACCTCCATTCAGGTTATCGGTTTCAACTTCATTGCTGGCCAGGGCTCCAACCAGGCCACCTTCATCATCAAACTGAAAGACTTTGAGCAGCGCAAGGACAAGAGCCTGTCCTCCGCTGAGGTGATAAAGAAACTCTTTGCACAGACAGCCTCGCTCAAGGATGCCCAGATTATGGCATTCCAGCCCCCGATGATTCCCGGCTACGGTGCCTCCAACGGTCTTAGCTTCTCGATGCAAGACAAGACCGGCGGCTCCGTCGATAAGTTCTTTGGCATCACCATGCAGTTCCTCGGTGCCCTCAATCAGAGGCCCGAGATACAGTACGCCATGACATCCTACAACGCATCCTATCCCCAGTATATGCTCGAGGTAGATGCAGCCAAGTGTACTAAGGCCGGTACCACACCGCGCGAGGTGCTCACCGTGTTGCAAGGTTATTTCGGCGGACTCTACGCCAGCAACTTCAATTCCTACGGCAAGCTATACCGTGTAATGGTGCAGGCCTCTCCCGAGATGCGAATGGACGAGAACTCACTCTCCAGCATCTATATGCGCATCAACGGACAGATGGCTCCCGTGAGCAGCTTCATCAATATGAAGAAGGTTTACGGTCCGTCAAACATCAACCGCTTCAACCTCTTCACCGCCATCAATATCAATGCTGCGCCCAATGAGGGTTTCTCCACCGGTGATGCCATGCGAGCCGTTAAGGAGGTGGCAGCCCAGACACTGCCTGCAGGTTACGGCTATGAGTATTCAGGCCTGTCACGCTCTGAGAGTGAGGCATCTAACAATACCACGCTCATCTTCGTGCTGTGCTTCCTGTTTATCTACCTTATCCTCAGTGCGCAGTATGAGAGCTACATCCTTCCGCTGTCGGTAATCTTGTCCATACCTTTCGGTTTGTCAGGAGCATTCCTGTTTACAAATATCTTTGGTCACTCCAACGATATCTACACACAGATTGCGCTCATCATGCTAATAGGCCTCTTGGCCAAGAATGCCATCCTTATCGTGCAGTTCGCTCTTGAGCGCCGCCAGACGGGTATGTCCATCAAGTGGTCATCTATCCTTGGTGCCTCGGCACGTTTGCGTCCTATCCTGATGACATCGCTGGCCATGATCGTGGGTCTGCTACCCCTGATGTTTGCCCATGGCGTGGGAGCCAATGGCAACTCAACGCTTGGAGCCTCCGCAGTGGGCGGAATGCTTATCGGCATGATTCTGCAGGTGCTCGTGGTACCCTGCCTATTCGTGATGTTCCAGTGGCTGCAGGAGAAGATCAGCCCCATGCACTTCATCGGCCTTGTTGATGGCTCCGGCGATACCGAGCTAAAGCAATATACTAATCCCAAGAAGGTGAATGACTGATGGGACCAAAAATAATTTGAAATTTGAAATTTGAAATTTATTGCCAAGTCCGGAGGCGACGCTAACCGCTAACCTATCAATTATCAACTATCAACTCTTGACTCATGACTGAGAGCGAAGCGCGGAAGCTCTGCGACTTTGCGACTCTGCGACTAACTCCTAACAATATGAAACACACCTTAATCATATTATCAGCGGCTGTAATGCTGCTTCAGAGTTGCGGTATCTACAACAAATATAAGCGGCCCGATGTTAACACTACCGGTCTATACCGCGACATCAATAATGACTTTGACACTCTTGTTGCAGGCGATACGACCACCCTCGGCTCGTTGCCGTGGCGGGAGGTGTTTACTGATCCCAAGCTGCAGGCCCTCATTGACACGGCTCTCCAGAATAATACAGACCTGCTGACAGCGGCACTTTCTGTTAAGCAGGCTGAAGCGATGCTAACCAGTGCCAAGTTGGCATACTTGCCGTCGTTTGTCTTTGCACCAAGTGGCACTCTCAGCTCATGGGACCACCAGAAGGCCTCGCAGATTTATTCGCTGCCCATTCAGGCCTCGTGGACCATCGACCTCTTCGGCAGCCTCACCAATGCCAAACGTGCCCAACAGGCTGTGCTGATACAGAGCCGCGACTACCAGCGTGCTGTGAAGACAGGCATCATCAATGGCGTTGCTAACTGCTATTACACTCTGCTGATGCTCGACAAGCAGATGGACATTACCCGTCAGACAGAGGCACTTACCCATGAGACATGGGAAAAGATGCAGGACATGAAGCAGCTCTATGGCTATACTGAGGCCTCTGTCCTCTCTGCCAAGGCCAACTATCTCTCTGTCCAGGCTTCCATTCCTGAGATTGAGCGCCAGATCCGTGAGGTGGAGAACAGTCTCAGTCTGTTGTTGGCGCAGGCTCCGCAGCATATTGACCGCTCGACCTTTGAGGAGCAGTCGTTGCCCACCAATCTCAGCACTGGAGTAGGCATACAGCTCCTCCAGAATCGCCCTGATGTTCATGCAAAGGAGATGGCTTTGGCCAACTGCTTCTACAATGTTAATAAGGCCCGTGCAGCCTTCTATCCCAATATTACCATCACAGGCTCTGCAGCCTGGACCAATTCCAGCGGCATGGGCATTGTCAATCCCGGTAAGCTGTTGGCTAATGCTGTCGGTTCACTCGTGCAGCCTATCTTCCAGAGAGGTCAGCTTGTTGCCGGACTTAAGGTAGCCAAGGCTCAGCAGGAGCAGGCATATCTGGCTTGGCAGCAGTCTATCCTCAATGCAGGCAGCGAGGTCAGCAATGCCCTCAAGCAGTATGAAACCTCAGCCCGCCTATCTGAGATAGAGTCTGAGCGCATAGCCACGCTTGCTGCCAATGTGGATGCCGTTAATGAGCTGATGACCAATGGTGCCACTTATCTGGAGGTAATTACCGCTCAGCAGGCCTTGCTGTCCAGTCAGCTCACTAAGGTGGCCGACGACTTCAACAAGATGCAGGCAGTGGTTAATCTCTATTATGCTCTGGGAGGAGGAAGCCAATAACCAATAACCGTTATTATTTGAAATTTGAAATTTGAAATTTGAAATTTAGCCAAGTCCGGAAGTGGGCACTGAAAGAAATTATCAGAAATTATTCAAAAATTTATGCCCAACGGCTTGCTAAATTGTCCAATTGTCCAATTGTCCAATTGTCCAATTAAAATGGTTTTTGACAGAAAAAAATTGTGAAATAGTAAATTGTCCAATTGTCAAATTAAAATGACTCTTCAATTCTTCAATTCTTAAATTCTTCAATTCTTAAATTCTTCAGTTCTAACATGATTAGTCAGCAAGCATACATCGACCCGTCAGCCAAGATAGGCAACAATGTGACCATATATCCTTTTGCCTATATAGAGGCCGACACAGTGATAGGTGACAATTGCGTTATCTATCCATACGTGAGCATAATGGCCGGCACTACCCTGGGTACCGACAACATCGTCTACCAGGGCACAGTGCTTGGAGCCGTTCCGCAGGATTTCCGTTATGCCGGTGCCAAGACAGCCCTCACGATCGGCAATCATAACATCATCCGTGAGAATGTGGTCATCAACCGCGCAACCTTCAGTGGCGACAGCACCGTCATCGGCAATGGCAACTGTATCATGGAGGGAGTGCATATCAGCCACGATACCCACATCTTCAGCAATACCGTTATCGGCTATGGCACAAAGATAGCCGGCACCGTCGAGATTCACGACGATGCTATTCTCACCTCCAACGTCATTGCCAATCCTGGCGTCAGGGTGGGGCGCTGTGCCATGGTAAAGAGCGGCTGTCGCTTCTCGCATGACGTGCCTCCGTATATTATAGCCACTCACAATCCAATTGAGTATGGCGGTGTCAATTCAACCATCCTCACCAATGCCGGCATCAGGGAGGAGGAGCAGTTGCAGATAGCCAATGCCTACCGCCTTGTCTTTAATGGTAAGACATCGCTTGAGGACGGCATCCTTCAGGTTCGCTCACAGGTTGAACCCAGCGAGGAGATAGACGCCATCATACACTTCCTTGAGACCTCCAAACTCGGAATCATAGGCAAAATGTAATAAAATGATTTAGTTGAGAATCCATTTTTTTGTAACCAAATAAATCTGACAATAAAGCGGGCAAGGATGAAATATTCACATCCTTGCCCGCGCTGTTTTAGAAAATATGGTAAAAACTGAAGGATGATGAAAAAAGTTGGTGTATTCGTGCAGTCTTTTCATGATTATAGGACATAAAAGATAGAGACATCATGCTTTCGATGGAAGTTTCACAGCTGATAGAACAGTGCAGGCAGGGGAGCGCAGATGCCCTCGGAGAACTGTACAATGCATACGCCCAGAGGATGAGGGGCGTATGTCATCGGTATATTAGCGACGAACAGACCATCAGTGACGTATTACATGATGCATTCGTAATAATCTTTACATCTTTCGACAAGCTACACGATGACAGGAAAGCGGAGGCGTGGATGATGTCGATAACGAGGAATGTAGCGTCAAAATACAAGGAGCATCTGACTAGGATGCCTTTTGTACCACTGGAAGAAGCTGAACATTTGCCAATACCTGAGGGCGAAGACGACGTGAAAGGTATACCTTTGAAGGAAGTTCTTAAGTTTGTTGAGCGTTTGCCGGAGGGTTATGGGCAGATCTTCCGCCTGTCGGTTTTTGAGGGGATGTCGCATAAGGAGATTGCTGATATGTTAGGCATTGAGCCACATTCGTCATCGTCGCAATTGTCACGGGCGAAGAAGATGCTCCGAAAGATGATGCAGCAATACTGGCTTGCAATGCTTCTGTTGTTGCTTCTGCCTCTCACATTATTCTTCTTTAGAAGAGGTGATACTGCGGTGAAAGATGAAAAGCCAAGTATGACAAGGCATAAAGAGATAAAAAATGAATTACCGAAAAGATCTCCGACAGATCGACTGCAGAATCCTCTGGCTATTCATTTGCCTGTTCGCAGTACAACTGCTATGACTGCAGATACGTTACATTTGAATATTGCCAAGGCCACTGATTTCATTGCTGACGACAGTCTATCCAACAAGGTTGCTCAGGAGCAGGCAAACTGCGACACAATATCAAACGATACGACAGAGGCCATACGCAAAGTAGAGTTACCACATTATGATATAGCTGAATTATGCCCGGGTAAGAAAGGTGTTGATACAGGCCATCAGAAAAAGTGGTCGGCATTGTTCGCATACGCCGGAGGTCTGGGCGAACAGAATTATAATCGTCCTTATGGTTTTACGGAAATGCCGATAATAGCCCCTGTTGGTGAACCACTTTCTCCTGTCACCTTCAAGAATTGGAGCGATTATGCCGCTTACTTGTCCGAGCTTCCAGACGACGGAAGCAGTCATAGCCGAAGCGTCATTATGAACATTGCACTAAACAATTCTGGCGATGCCACAGGCTTAGGCACCGATAAGATTGTTCGCAATAGTCACCACTATATGCCTATTAATTTCTCGTTGGCATTGAGGTATAAGTTTAATAATCGCTTTGGATTGGAAGCAGGACTAAGCTACAGTCGCCTTAAGTCAGAATTCGAGATGGGCTCAAACGGCAACACTATCAACGAGAAGCAGACTATCCACTATATCGGCATACCTGTAAAAGGCACCTATAATATGTATATTGGCAGGTTGTGGGCACTTTATGGCAACCTCGGTGTGACCACTGAAATCCCAGTCTATTCGCCGCTCAATACGAACTATTACTTACATGGCATACTTAAGGCCTCCGAAAAGGCTAGAGTCCATGCGCCGTGGCAGTGGTCATTTGGCGTAGGTCTCGGTTTGCAGTACAACCTCACTCCAAGACTTGGCTTCTTTGCCGAACCGAGCCTTCAATACTATATCCCGACAGGCAGTAGCATCGAAACCTATCGTACGGAACATCCGTTCATGTTTACCTTGCCTCTGGGTATCAGATTTACGTGGTAGCAGTGCAGTCATTGGTTGCAGTTTCGGACTATATAGATAGAAACTGCAACCAATTCACATGTATTCAATCTATGACTATGCCTACAACGGGCTACTCTATCTTAACAACATGATACGGCCGCGTCACAAGCATCTGGCGCAACTAATGATTTATTCAACCACTGCCTGCCAGTCGCGCTGCAAGCACTGCAACATTTGGCAGAAGCGCCCCGTGGAGCATCTTTCGCTAAAAGATATTCTGCAAATTATGCATAGTAGATGCGTAACAAAACGGACAACCGTGGGCTTGGAGGGTGGCGAGTTCATCCTTCATCCGCAGGCCGAGGAAATAATGGAATGGTTCCACAAGCATCATCCTAACTATACATTGCTATCTAACTGTCTGGCGCCCCGTCGTGTCATAGATGCAGTCCATCGCTACCAGCCACGTCATCTGTATGTTTCTCTTGACGGCGGGCGCGACACTTATCAGCGAATGCGTGGGCGCGATGGCCACGACCGGGTGATAGAAGTGGTGGAAGCTCTGAAGAATGAAGTTTCGCTGTCGCTGATGTTTTGCCTGTCGCCGTGGAATGATTTCGACGACATGGCATATGTTATTGACGTTGCGAAAAGTTACGACATAGATATTCGCATCGGTATCTACGGCACAATGGCTTTCTTTGATACAACAAGTGAACTGCTGACGGCAGCAGACTTTATAAGGCGGATTCCACAGAGCATTCACGATACACAGGAGAATTATGATTTCGTGGCCCTCTACGATGAATGGCGCAATGGGAGTCTTCATTTGCGATGCCAAAGCATTAAGAGCTGCCTTGTGGTGCATAGCAATGGTGATGTGCCGCTCTGCCAAAACCTTGATGTAGTGCTGGGAAATATCCACAGGCAATCGCTTGACGAGATTTTCAATGGAGCATCGGCCTGCCAGACTCAATGTCGTTACTCCCATGAATGCAATGAGTGCTGGATAAACTTTCACCGCAAATACGATATCATTCTTATGCGCAATTTAGAGCGTATATTGCCCAAGTGGCTAATTGAGCGTTTCTACGGTCCTTATCAATGGTCGGATAATCCTCGGGCTACATACCGCAAACATCTAAAATCAATACGATGATACAGAAACTGATTAACCGATACAAACAGATGCGCACGGAGCATTACTTGCGCCAAACGTGCCAATATGAGTATGCTTTCGTCGGTATGGGGCAGCATTCGCTGACTAATCTATATCCTGTGTTGCATTATCTTGGGGTACCGTTGAAATACCTCTGTGTCACATCCGAAGCGAAGGTCCGGCTGATAGAGCGGAAATACAGTGGTGTGAAAGCTACGACCTCACTCGATGAGATTCTAAAAGACGAGACTGTCAAAGGTGTTTTCGTTTCAGCTTCACCATCGGCTCATTTCACTATCGCCTCACAAATCCTTCGCAATGGCAAGTCGCTATTTATAGAGAAGCCTCCTTGTCAGTCATTGGACGAACTCAATATGCTCATTGAATTACAGCGACTCCATGGCTCGCCTGTCGCGATGGTAGGATTACAGAAACGCTATGCCCCAGCTGCCCAACTGCTGAAAAGGCGAATCAGCAAAGAACGGCTTGTCAGTTACGACCTGCATTATCTCACGGGAGCGTACCCTGAAGGCGATGCCATACTCGACCTTTATATCCATCCCCTTGACCTTGTTTGCCACTTGTTTGGAGAACCGGAGATTCTTGCCTGCCGGCAAGTTGCCGAGGATTCATACATTCTCATGCTCCAGCATCCACACGTCGTTGGCACATTGGAACTTTCAACTGCATATACATGGACTGCTGCTGATGAGATACTGAAAGTCTGCACCAATTCGGGTGTCTATCAACTACGACAAATGGAGGAGCTAACCTTTATGCCAGGTTCCTCCACTCTTTTGGGCGTCCCTATGGAGAAATTGCGCACAAGGAACAATGCCGTTAAATACCTGTATCAGCGCTACAATGTTATGCCTATATTGGCAAATAACCAAGTCTATACCCAGGGCTTCTACAGTGAGATAGAGGCTTTCGTCAGTATGGTTGAGAAAGGAAAAGACGATGTCGTCACTGGACTAAAATCAATAAGAGGCACCTATGAATTATTGCAGGCTTTTAAAGAAACACTCTAACTTTAAATAAAGAGTTTAATCTGTTACAGACATTCCTTTTTACTCCCATCTGGGTATAGCGCTAAAGGACGGTTACAAAGAAGAATTGGGCGACAATAGCTCTTGTAAGTATAGAAAGTGCAATCTTTGTTCGCAAAATTTGCGAATATTAAAGATAATGATTAATTTTGCAGCCGATTATAGAGACCAATTATGGAGATAAAGTTTGAGAAAGACTATCTGCGTGAGCTATTCTACTACGGTGTGGCAAGCGATAAACAGCATCGCTATCAGCCAGATATCGTCAGAAGATATGTGCGCGTAGTTAACATCTTAGACTCCGTTGAAAAGGTGGCTGACCTCTATCGATACCGCTCCCTGCACTATGAGAAGTTGCAGGGCGACAAGAAAGGCATTGAGTCTGTGCGTGTGAACGACCAGTACCGCATAGAGTTCAAGTCGAGCGAAGCAGGAGGTATCACCATTTGCAACATCATAGCATTGTCGAATCATTACAAATAAAAAAAAAGGATAAGTATGGGAAATTTAGGTTACGGAGCCTTTGCCACTCATCCAGGTGAGGTGCTGAAGGACGAGATAATGGAGCGTGGCATCAGCCAGCGTCAGTTGGCTGAGACTATGGGCCTGACTTATTCGGTAGTGAATGAGATTCTGAACGGACGCCGTCCCTTGACGGCAAGGACGGCCTTGATGTTCGAGGCAGCACTTGACGTGCCTGCCGACTCGCTGATGTACCTACAGACGAAATACAATATGCAGACAGCCCGCAAAGACACGTCGCTGCTTGATGTATTGAAAAACATCCCCAAGATAGCCGCTGTGTTCTAAATAGACATGAGACCTCCAAACTCGTGATGTGTGGCTTTTCTGCCAGTTCTGCCTTTTCCTTCCATTCAGTATTCTTCTTTCGTTCCGTTTTTTTCTGCTGAGGATTTTATCTGCGCAACAATCAGTTGATATGACCCCCATTCGCAGAAATCTAAGCGCGAGCTGACGAAATTTAATTGCGAGCTAATAACTTTTAGCTCGCGATTTTTTCTCCGTTAGCTCGCGATTAAATTTTTTTATCTCCACGTTAGTTTTTGTTAGCTCGCTGTTTGTTTTCATCGGAGCTATGTTTGATGACCTTCATAGGTACGTCAAATTCTTCGTTGATGTGGAAATTGTACCCACTTTATACCCAACTTTTCTGAGGCTAAAATTGCTTATAGCACTGATTTGCAGGTTTTTGAACTGTGGGTACAATTTTCAAAATTGTAACCTCGTGGCAAATGTTATATCTTTGCACCGTCAATCAAGACAATGTTTAACCTCTTAACATTTTATCGTAACAGCTATGGTGGAGATTCCGAAAGGAACTAAAAAGATGAAAAGAACGAAAACGCACTACGAATTATACGAATTTGACGAATGAAGATTTCTGCTGTTTTTGCGATTTCTGTGGGACATTAAGGACTGCAAATTTTACGAAAACATAACAAGAAAAACAAAGAAAAGTAACCAAAAGAAAATAAAAGAAAGGGACATAGTCGTAGATAAATCTACTCCTATGTCAACAACAACAACACAACAACACACGCGAGACTTATGCAACTTCCTGTCAGATGAGTTAGAAATATAAATATTCTCCAATTACGGAAGAAGAAAAAAAATATTTATTTGAAAAATCGACATACAACAGAGGTGCTTAGACTATGTCCTTGCCAACTCGTCAACAGTCAAAAGATTGAAAAATAGAAGAAGAACTTCAATTCTTCAGTTCTTAAATTCTTCAATTCTAATATCCTTGGTTTTGCTCTTTTTTCTTAATTTTGCAGAAAATATCTTTTTCATGAAAAGCGTGTTCAGAAATCTTGCAATGGCTGTTCTGCTCCTGCAGGGGTTGTTGGTAACTGCATGTACGGGAGGGAAGAAGACTCCCTTGTCAGAGAATAGAGAACAGAGAATAGAGAATAAATCTCAAACCTCAAACCTTAAATCTCAAATAGAGATAGGGGCTTCAGGGTCTCCTGTCTCTCTGACGATGGTTTTTGTGGGTGACGTGATGATGGGCACCAATGTGCCAGGCGACTATATTACTCCTGATCGTGGCCGTTCGCTCTTTAAGGATTGCGACAGCATTGTCAGGGCGGCGGATATTGCCATTGCCAATTTGGAGGGCACCTGTTATGACGGTAACGACGGCGAGCAGCGCAAGATGACAAATCCACGCACCTATTTCGTTTTCCGTATGCCGGGCGATCATGCTGCACGGTTGGCCGATGCAGGCTTTGATGCTGTCAACATGGCCAATAACCACTCTTTCGACTTCGGCGTGACGGGACGTCGCAATACTCTGCGCACCATGAAGGAGGTGGGCATCGAGGTAGCTGGAATTAGAGAGATGGCTGAAGGTGTGGTGCTGGAGCGCAAGGGCAAGAAGGTTGCGTATATCGGCTTTGCAGCATCATGTACCAAGGTGCTGGATATGCTTGATCGGACTGAGGTGGACTCCATGATTGCCAAGTACCGAAAGTTGGGTGACCTGTTGGTGGTGAGTTTCCATGGTGGTGCTGAGGGGACGGCCTATCAGCACGTGCCACGCAAAACAGAATATTACGTGGGCGAGGAGAGGGGCAATGTGTATGAGTTTGCCCACCACTGCATTGACCAAGGGGCTGACATAGTGATTGGTCACGGTCCTCATGTGCCCAGGGGTATGGAACTTTATAAGGGTCATTTAATAGCCTATTCGCTGGGCAATTTCTGTGCCCCCTATCGTATGGGCGTGGCGGGTGCTACGGGTTTTGCTCCACTGCTAGAGGTGACACTCAATTCCAATGATGGTACGTTGATGGGCGGATATATCCACTCCTTCCGCCAGCATCAGGGCCTTGGCCCACGACTAGACGCCACCCATGCTGCTGCTAAGAATATGAGACAGCTGACTTTGGAGGATTTCCCTGATGCAGGAATAGAAATATCGTTGGAAGGGGAGATACGTTTGGTTCAGGACAATAACCGTTAACCGTTGAGCTAATCGACAAATTTGGTCATGTCAGATTATTTTCGTACCTTTGCAGCCGCTGATTTCGCGCGTGCGAAAGTGAACAGCTCAACAAAGTTGAAAAATTGAAAAGCTGAAAAACTGAAAATCAAGCGATTAACTATTATTCAAGACAAAGTTGAAAAATTGAAAAGTTGAAAAGTTGAAAATCAAACGATTAACAAATATACTGGCTTTCTTGCTGCTAACGGTGGCAGCCATGGCGCAGCATCTGACAGGACGCGTTACGGACTCTGCATCGGGAGAACCCATAGGGTGGGTTAACGTCTATTACGACGGAATGCCCGTGGGTACCAATACCGACACGGATGGCCGGTTTTCGCTGCCGTTGCACCCAGGTAAGACTCTTATTGTGAGTTTCATGGGCTATGAGAAGCAGACTTTCCGTATCACTGGCTCAACTGCAAATCTGCAGGTGTTGCTAAAGTGGGCTCCTCATGAGCTGAAGTCTGCCACCGTAAAGGGTAAGAAAAAGAAATACTCCCGCAAGAACAACCCTGCCGTAGAGTTGATGAAGAAGGTGATTAAGGCGAAGAAACAGACAGATATTCATCGCCATCCGTACTTTTCGTACAACCTATATAAGAAGTTGACCTTTTCCTTCAATGATGTTAATGAGAAGACATTCCGTGAGGGTATGCTGAAGAAGGTTGCCTTCATGGAAAACCACGTGGAGGTATGTCCCGAGACGGGCAAGCGCATTCTGCCCATCACATTCCAGGAGACTACCTCGCGACAGATATGGCGCAAGAATCCTGCTACAGAGAAGACTATCATTACAGGTAAGCGTGAGGATGGTCTCAACAAGTTCTTCACTACAGGCGAGATTCTCAATAGCATACTGGCCGACTGCTTTACCGACGTGGACATCTTCGATGATAATGTACGCTTGCTGCGTCATCAGTTTATTTCGCCCATCTCGGCTAAGAATGCCATCAGTTTCTATCGTTTCTTTATTCAGGACACGGTGTATGTTGGCGACGACAAGTGTATAGAGGTTACTTTTACCCCCAACAATCCTCAGGACTTCGGTTTCAGTGGCAGCATCTACATCATGACTGACAGCACCTATCGGGTGCGCCAGTCGAAGCTGCTTATTCCCCATAGCTCCGATGTCAACTTTGTGGAGCAGCTGAATGTTAATCAGGAATACAAGCATCTGCCTACTGGCGACCAGGTGCTGGAGAGCAACAAGATGACCGTGCAGTTGTCGGCCATCATGGACATGGCCCGTATGCAGGTGCAGCTCACCAACCGCTTCACTGACTACAGTCTGGCATCCATTGCAGACAAGGAGTTCCGTTTCGGCGGCCAGGAGATTACCGACCCCAATGCAGGGCTGAGGAACGAGCAGTTCTGGACCGAGATGCGTACCGACAGCCTCACCAAGGCTGAGGCTGACATGGGGCAGATGGTGAAGGAATTCCAGCAGATGAAGCATTTTAACGTGGCGATGTTTGTGCTTAAGGCGTTTGTGGAGAACTATGTGGAGACATCCTCCGACCCCAAGCATCCCTCGCTTGTTGATATTGGGCCAGTCAATACGATATTCAGCCATAACTTTGTTGACGGTTTCCGCCTCAGGGCTTCGGCGCAGACGACTGCCAACCTCAATCCTCACCTTTTTGCCAAAGGCTATGTGGCCTACGGATTTAAGGACCATAGGCTCAAGGGTATGGGCGAATTGACCTACGCCTTCAAAAAGAGGGCATATTCAGCCTCCGAATTTCCGCTCAACAATATTTCTGCCTCGGCGCAGAGCGACGTGATGTCGCCGTCCGATAAGTTCGTGCCTACTGACAAGGACAACGTGTTCACCTCTTTCAAGGTTACCACGGTGGACCAGATGATGTACTTCACCAAGTTTGGCCTTAAGTATGAGCGCGAGTGGGCCAACGGATTCGGTTTTGATTTGCAGGCTCACCGTGAGCGTGACGAGGGTGTGGGAGCCTTGTTCTATCAGCCGCTCAATGGCAACCGCAAACCCTCTGCCGACAAGGCCGATCATGAGCGTTACTTTAACACCACAGACCTTCGTCTTGGACTTACCTACAGTCCTGGGGCAAAATATGTCAACACCAAGCAGCGCCGCATATTGGTTAACAACGAGGCCCCCATCTTCACCCTTTCGCATACAATGGGCGTCAAGATGCTGGGTGGTGAGCATAACTATAACTTTACTGAGGCTACGGCCTACAAGCGTGTGTGGCTGCCTTCGGCATGGGGAAGGATGGACTTCTATTTCAAGGCTGGTGCCCAATGGAACAAGGTGCCTTATCCGCTGCTTATCATGCCGGCAGCTAACCTCTCATATGTGGTACACAAGGGCACCTTCTGCATGATTAACAACATGGAGTTCCTCAACGACCGCTATGCCTCGCTGATGATAAATTGGGACATCAACGGCAAAATCTTCAACCGTATTCCGCTACTCAGGAAGCTGAAGTGGCGTGAGGTGATGGGAGTTAATGCCCTGTGGGGCACGCTGACGGACAAGAATAATCCTTCGCTTCATCCCGATGATGCTGACCTCTACTACTTCCCCGGTCATTTCAACAGCGACGGTAAGTATGAGTTCTCGTCATTCCTTATGGAGAAGAAGAAACCCTATGTAGAGGTTTATGCCGGAATCTATAACATCTTCAAGGTGCTGCAGATTCAGGCTGTGCGCAGGCTCAACTACCTCTACCTGCCTCACACCAAGAAGTGGGGCTGGCGCGTGAAGTTGGAGCTGACGTTCTAGTTATTTGAAATTAGAAATTTAAGCCAAGTACGGTGTCAAGACTATAGTTCCGTTTGCTTTTGAACTTGATAACTTTCTGTTATGAAGATAAACTTGCAGCAGATAAAACGTCAGTATGACATAGTGGGCAACTGCGAGGCTCTTGACAGGGCATTGGAGATTGCACTCACCGTGGCTCCCACCGAGCTAACGATGCTTATCCTCGGCGAGAATGGTGTGGGCAAGGATATCTTTTCACGTATTATCCACGACCATAGCCGTCGCAGTCGCAAGCGCTTTATGGCCGTCAACTGCGGCTCCATACCTGAGGGCACTATCAATTCGGAGCTCTTTGGTCATGTCAAAGGAGCCTTTACCGATGCCTCCAATGACAGGGAGGGATATTTTTCCGTTTGCAATGGTGGTACGCTTTTCCTTGACGAGATAGGCGAGTTGCCGCTCAGCACTCAGGCCCTGCTGCTGCGAGTGCTGGAGAAGGGCGAGTATATTCCCGTGGGCTCCAACGAGGTCAAGAAGACCGATGTGCGCCTTATTGCCGCCACTAATGTTAACATGCTCAAGGCCGTCAGGGAGGGACGTTTCCGCGAGGATCTCTACTATCGCCTCAATGTGGTGAGCATCAATGTACCGCCGCTGCGTGACCGTGGTAGCGATATCATCCTTCTGTTTAAGAAGTTTGCTCTCGATACCGCCACTAAATATCAGATGCCAGAGCCTATCAGTCTTGATGAAGATGCTACTGCTGCACTGCGTCGCTACTCATGGCCGGGCAATATTCGCCAACTGCGCAATCTGGCCGAGAGCATGTCCATCACTGCTCCGCAGAGGGAGATTACCCTCGCTATCTTGCGACAGTATTTGCCAGACGACGACAGCGCCACCATGCTCTCCGTCAATGACGAAAAGGGATACGAGAGTGAGCGCACCGTTATCTTCACCTATCTAGCCCAGCTGGGGCAGGAGGTGCAGAATCTGTCGCTCGACCTGGCCGACCTGCGCCGCCAGTTGGGCCTCAGTGAGAAAGGCGAGAGACGCAATTCGCCTGGGCAGTTGCCGGCACTGCCCTCTGCCGCTCTGCACAGCGATTACGCTGACAGCCAGCATCCTGCCGAGGTGGAATATATAGATGCTGAGTCTGACGAGACGATGGAGGATGTTAAGAAGGATCTGCTGCGTGACACATTGCGCCGTTTCCACGGATCGCGCAAGAAGACCGCCGAGCATCTGCATATTAGCGAGCGCTCCCTCTATAGATATATAAAGGAATATGGTCTGGAAGATGTTAAATAAGGTAGCCCTGTTAACTATTGCCGTGATGCTTCTGGGGTGCAGCGTGAGCTATAAGTTTACGAGCACCTCTATTGACTATAGCCGCATCAAGACCATTGAGATAGCCGACTTTCCCTTGCGCTCTGCCTATGTGTGGGCCCCTATGCACTCAATTTTCAACAATGAGCTTGCCGATGCCT
>CADAZW010000020.1:26978-36251 GCA_902792555.1 uncultured Bacteroidales bacterium
GTGTCGGCCGACGGCTACTCCAACCTGACCCAGCTCAAGATGACCGTCAATGTGCGCTTTGTCAACAACAAGAAGCATGCCGACGACTTTGAACGCCGCTTTACGGCCAGTGCTGAATATGATGCCTCTCAGCAGCTCAACTCCGTACAGGAGGAACTTGTTACCCAGATGATAAAGGATATTGTTGACCAGATACTTAACGCCACCGTGGCCAATTGGTGATAGCCTATGATTCCCGAAGAAAACACCACCATAGATTTCATACGCAATCCAGAGTTGCTCAACCGCAACACTATCCCCGTGCTGCAGGAGGCCATAAGACAGTATCCCTATCACCAGAGCCTCTACCTGCTGCTTCTGCAGAATATGTATAAGGTGCATGATCCGCATTTTAGCAGTGCGCTCAAGCAGTATGCCCTGATGGTGGCAGATAGGTCGGTGCTCTTTGAGATGGTGGAGGGTATGAATTATAACATTCCTGTGCAGAAGTTGGAGGAGGAGACCGTTGTTGCCGACGGCGATCGCACCCTCCGGCTAATTGATAATTTCCTAAAGAGCATCCCCGAAGCCCAGAGCGGCAGGAGTGAAAGGGGTGAAAGACAGGATGCTGCCGATCCGCAGATAGACTATCCTGCCTATTTGGAGCAGTTGCCCGATTTTGAGGAGGACGCAGATGTCCCGTTGGCAGAAATTGCCGAAAATGGTAAAACCAGTGAGTCCAATAAGACTAGCGAACCAAGTGACTCTGGCGAAACAGTTGAGCCCATTCCCTCTGACGAAGAGTTTACCGTCAGTGCCATCAGGCGCGACCTTGCCGAGGCCGACGATCTGCCCCCGGCAGAAGAGTGCGACGAAGAAGAGCAAAATAGCGACTTCTATACCGAGGCAATGGCTGGAATTTACATAAAACAGCAGAAATTTGAGCAAGCTCTTGAAATTATCCGGGCAATTAGTGCCGATAATCCAAAAAAAAGTGTTTACTTTGCAGAGCAAATCAGATACCTAGAGCTTTTGGTGCGTCTAAATCGCAACAAAAAATAAAAAGATTTCAAGCATTCGAACTTTAAAAATTTAAATCATGTATAGCGTAGTAATCGTACTTATCGTCCTTGCAGCAGTTCTTATGTGCCTCATCGTGCTCATTCAGGAGTCAAAGGGTGGCGGTCTTGCTGCAGGTTTTTCCAATCTTAACACCATGGGTGGCGTGCGTAAGACCACCGATTTTGTAGAGAAGGCCACTTGGGGACTTGCCATTGCAATGGTAGTGCTCAGCATAGCCGCAGCCTATCTTGTTCCTGTTCAGAGGAGCAACGGCTCGGTGCTGGAGAATGCTCCTGTCCAGACCACAACTCCGGCTCTGCCTAACCCCACGCAGAAGGCTGACGCTGCAGCTCCTGCTGCTGCCCCCACTGCCCCCGCTGCTCCCGCCGCTGAGGCTCCCGCCGCTGCAAACTAAGATATTGGCGTAAATAACAGTTAAGTTGGTCAATCCAAACAAATAAAAATAGGATCACCAGAATATATTCCGGTGGTCTTTTTTTTGTTTTCCGATAGCACACATGCACAGTTCTGAATTGCGGGAAATATTCAGCCGCAACTCTACCGTTAAGGCTCTTGCTGTCAAGCTACAGCAGTTGCCGGTGGGTGAGATGCTGTATGCCGAGGGCCTGTCGGGCTCGGCTGCTTCCGTTGTGCTCAGTGCGCTGCCCATGGACGCAAGTCAGGGCGGTGAGGCTGAGAGGCGGCGCCATTTTCTCGTGGTGATGAACGATGCCGATGAGGCGGGCTACTTCTATGGTGACCTTGTGTCGATGCTAGGCGAGGAGCAGGTAATGTACTTTCCGTCGCCATATCGCCGTGGTGTGAGGTATGCCCAGATAGATGCCACCAATGAGATACTGCGCACCGATGTGCTGAGCCGCCTGGCCTCGCTGTCGGAAGGAGGACAGAATGAGGGAGCCGGCAGTTTCTTCATCGTGACCTATCCTGAGGCTTTGGCCGTCAAGGTGGTTACCCGCGACAGTCTGGAGCAGAAGATTCTGACTGTCAGGGTGGGGGAGGAGCTCAACTTTGCCGGCATGGAAGCCACGCTGTTTGACCTTGGCTTCCGCCATGTGGACTATGTCTATGAGCCAGGCGAGTTTGCCATCCGCGGTAGCATCCTCGACGTCTATTCCTTCTCGTGCGATCTCCCTTATCGCATCGACTTTTTCGGCGATGAGGTGGACAGTATTCGCACCTTTGACGTGCAGAGTCAGCTGTCGGTGGACAAGATGGTCAGCGCCACCATAGTGCCCCTGGTAGCATCGACGGCGGAGGAGAGGGTAAGTCTCTTCCACTATCTGCCCAAGGGCGTGACGCTTGTGCAGCGCAACCCACAGTTCGTGGCCGCGAGCATAGAGCGCATCTATGCTGAGGGTTTCAGTCAGCAGGCTAAGATAGAGCGCAGCGAGATAAGCGAACTGCACGGGGTAGAGAGCGTGGAGCTCAGTGCTGAGCGCATATTGCTCACGGGCGATGAGTATGGTGGACAGGCCTCTGCCCTGCCTTGCCTGGTGCTTGGTTCACGCCCTGGATCGGCGCGGGGCACCGTGGTGAAATTCCACACCCAGCCGCAGCCGCTCTTCCATAAGAATTTCGATATTATCAATCAGACGCTGGCCGACTTTATCCAGCGCAAATACCATATTTATATCCTGGCCGAAAACCCCGAGCAGCATCAGCGCCTCGAAGCCATTTTTGAGGAGACGGGGGCCAACATTCGCTTTGAACCTGTGGAGATGGCCCTGCATGCCGGTTTTGTTGACGACTCGCTAGGTGTATGCATATTTACCGACCATCAGATTTTCGACCGTTTCCACCGCTACCAGCTCAAGGCGGCCCGTAGTCAGAACGGCAAGCTGGCGCTCTCGCTCAAGGACCTCCGCCAGTTTGAGCCCGGCGACTATGTGACCCATGTGGACCATGGCGTGGGCCAGTTTGTGGGGCTCGTGATGGTTGATGATGGTCAGGGTGAGCAGGAGCGCATGAAGCTTCTCTATCGTAATGGCGACATAGTCTATGTGTCCGTCCATTCGCTCAGCAAGGTGAGCAAATATAAGTCGAAGGACGGCGAACCGCCTATGCTGTCGCGTCTGGGCACTGGTGCGTGGACCACCATGAAGGAGCGCACTAAGAGCAAGATTAAGGACATTGCCCGCGACCTCATCCGGCTCTATGCCGAGCGCCGCAAGCATAAGGGCTTTGCCTACAGTCCCGACACATTCATGCAGCATGAGCTGGAGGCCTCTTTCATTTACGAGGACACTCCCGACCAGCTCAAGATAACCGCCGAGATCAAGCGCGACATGGAGAGCCCGCGGCCCATGGACCGGCTGGTGTGTGGTGATGTGGGATTCGGTAAGACCGAGCTGGCCGTGCGTGCCGCCCTCAAGGCTGCTGCTGACGGCAAGCAGGTGGCTGTGCTAGTGCCCACTACCATACTGGCCTATCAGCACTACCGCACCTTCTGCGAGCGTCTCAAGGACTTCCCAGTCAATGTGGCCTATCTCAGCCGCGCTCAGTCGGCCAAGAAGACCAAGGAGATATGCGAGCTTCTGGCCGAGGGCAAGATAGAGATAATCATCGGCACCCACAAGCTGCTGGGCAAGAGCGTCAGGTTTAAGGACCTGGGTTTGCTCATCATTGACGAAGAGCAGAAGTTTGGCGTGGCTACCAAGGAGAAGCTGCGCCAGATGAAGGTCAATGTTGACACCCTCACCCTCACCGCCACGCCCATCCCCCGCACCCTCCAGTTCTCCCTCATGGGTGCCCGCGACCTGAGCGTGCTGACTACTCCGCCTGCCAACCGCTATCCCATCCATACTGAGATTCACACTTTTAGCCATGAGGTTATAGCTGACGCAATCAACTTTGAGCTCAGCCGTCAGGGGCAGGTGTTCTTTGTCTGCAACCGTATATCGCAGTTGCCCCATATAGAGTCACTCATCAGCCAGTATGTGCCTGATGCCCGCGTGGCAACAGCCCATGGACGTCTTAGTCCCGACCAGCTGGAGCAGGTGGTCAGCGATTTTATTGAGGGCAAGTATGACGTGCTGCTCTCTACCACTATAGTGGAGAACGGTATCGACATTCCCAACGCCAATACTATCATTATTGACAATGCCCAGAACTTTGGCCTAAGCGACCTCCACCAGATGCGAGGGCGCGTGGGCCGAAGCACCCGCAAGGCTTTCTGCTATCTTCTCACGCCGCCGTTGGCTGCCCTCTCAGTCGAGAGCCGCAGGCGTCTGGAGGCCATCGAGAGTTTCAGTGAGCTGGGCAGTGGCCTGCAGATAGCCATGCAGGATCTCGACATACGCGGCGCCGGCAACTTGCTGGGAGCCGAGCAGAGCGGATTTATTGCTGATCTGGGATATGAGACCTACCAGAAGATACTCTCCGAGGCCGTCAGCGAACTCAAGAACGAGGAGTTTGCCGACCTCTATGCCGACGAGATAAAACATACCAACGACCTTAGGGGCGACCTCTTTGTTGACGACTGCGCCCTGGAGAGCGACCTGCCCCTCTATTTGCCCGAGGACTATATACCTGGCAGCAGCGAGCGAGTGCAGATATACCGCGAGATAGACAGCCTCACCACCAGCCAGCAGCTCGATGCCTACAGGCTGAGCCTGCAAGACCGCTTCGGCCCCCTGCCACAGCCCGTGGAGGGACTGCTCAAGGTGCCTATGGCCAGGCAGATGGCGCGCAGTCTGGGCGTGGAGCGCATGGTGGCCAAGAGCGGCAGCCTGACACTATATTTCGTCAGCAATCTGCAGAGTGCCTACTATCAGAGCGAGACATTCGGCCGCATCATCACATACGCTACGCAGCACTTCCGCACCTGCCGCCTGGCTGAGCATGGCGGACGCCGCCGCCTCACTGTAGAGGGCATAACAGCCATCGAAAGCCTGTTTGGCGTGCTGAAGGAAATGAGCGGAGAGTGCTGACGGTTTCCGGTACAAGGCATATTTAATTGCGTCGAGCCTGAATTTAATCGCGTCGAGCCTGAATCTAATCGCGCCGAAGTCAAATCTAAACGCGCCGAAACTTACATTCCGTTCGCGATTAAATTTTAGCTCTTCGCGATAATTCTTTATTTCCTCGCAGCGAGAATGTTTTTGTAGGGGAAATGCCAAAATTTTGCCTGCTATGTTTTTGTTTATTGCATTTCTTCCCCATTCGGTGGCTTCTCTTTCATAAGAGCCGAAGGGTGTGCCGAATTTCTAAATGTTCAATATTTCCGGCATTAAATGTTACATGTTTGAGAATTAATCATTAATTTTGGCCCGAGTTGAGTCATATAACATGATTAGCCATTAAAACAATATTGATATGAGACAAACACGAATCATAACCTTGCTGCTCTGTCTGCTGCTGGTGCTGGGCGCCGGTGCCAGGAAGAAGGTGGCGCTGGTGCTGGGCGGCGGTGGCGCCAAGGGTGCAGCCCAGGTGGGTGTGCTGAAGTATATCGAGAAGTCGGGCGTGCCCATCGACATGGTGGTGGGCACCAGTATCGGTTCGGTGGTAGGCGGCCTCTATTGCGCGGGCTACAGTGCTGAGGAGATGGACCGCATCTTCCGCTCGCAGGAGTGGATAGACCTTTTCACCGACGGATTCTCGATTGACAACTTTCTCAGTGAGGCCGTCGACTCGCCTAAGAGTGCCCTCGACAAGATTGTCGGTCTGCTTGACCTGAAATCGATGCTTAAGAACTACGGCATTGTGAAGGGCGACAGCATCGTTGGCTTCCTCTCTCGGTTGATAGAGGAGAAGGGTGGGGCGCCCAGTTGGGACACCTACCGCGCCGTGGCTGTTGATCTCAAGGCCATGGATGAGGTGGTGCTCCGTTCAGGCAGCATGCCCATGGCTATGAGGGCAAGCATGGCCATCCCCCTTGTCTTTCGTCCCGTGCAGCAGGACGGCATGCTGCTGGCCGACGGCGGTGTGCTCAACAATCTGCCCGTTGACGTGGCCCGCAATATGGGTGCCGACATAGTGATAGCCGTTGACCTGACGCAGAATAAGCCCGACGACTACCAGCCTGCAGGAGGCCTGATGGAGAAGGACTATGTCAAGAAACTGCTGGAGCGCCTGCCCTGGGCCAATTGGGTGATTAACAGACCCGACCGCGAGAAGTATGGGCAGAACGTCAAGGATGCTGACCTCTATATCAATCCCAAGCTCTACCAGCTTCGCCAAGGTGGACTATATGATAGCCCAGGGCGAGAAGGCTGGCAAGAAGGCACTCAGAAAACTCAAGAAAATTAAGAAAAAGGCCAAGAAATAGCTGGACAGAAAAGTCGTTTTGTCCCTTTCATTCCCCGTCGCTATGCAGCGATGGGATTTTTTTCAGTTGTGGCAGCAACTGGGCGGTTATGCTGGCGGGTGCGGCTATGGTCAGTGTGCAGCGGAGGTCGGTCTGCTGGCTTACGATGCGTGCCGAGTGCTGCTTGAGCAGTTTCATCACCGCGTTCATGGCTGAGTAGTCAAAGGAAACGGTGAGTTGCGCCTCCTGGGTGCGTGTGACAATGGTGGCTGCTTGCAGGGCCAGTGTCGCCGCCTCGCGATAGGCGGCAATGAGGCCGGGCGTGCCGAGCAGTATGCCGCCAAAGTAGCGCACGGCTATTATGAGCACGTTGGTAAGCTCTGCCTTTTGCATGGTGCCCATCATGGGGCGGCCCGCGGTGCCCGAGGGTTCGCCGTTGTCACTGTACTTTTCTACCATTGACCATTGACCATTGACCATTGACCATATCCTGTAGGCGTAGCAGACATGGCGTGCATCGTAATACTGCTTGCGGTGGGCGCGGATGATTTCCTCGGCATCTGCCTCGCTGCTCACGGGGAAGGCAAAGCCCAGGAAGGTGCTCTTCTTGACTACCACCTTGCCCTGAGCCGGTGCTTCTATAGTGCTATAAGTGTCCATTCGGTTTGCAAAATTAGGTATTAGAATTTAGAAATTAGCATTTTGTGAGAGGAAAGATGCTTTGTTTGCAGAGAATTTAGTAATTTTGCGCCCAATAATATTTAAATAAGGTATATAATGATAAAGATAACCTTCCCTGACGGCAGTGTCAGAGAGTATGAGAGTGGTGTTACCGGTCTGCAGATTGCAGAGAGTATTTCACCTGCGCTGGCTCGCAATGTTGTGAGCTGCGCTGTAAATGACATAACCACAGAACTTAACCGTCCCATCACTGAGGACGCAACAATAAGCCTTTTCCGCTTCGACGACAAGGAGGGCAAGCACACCTTCTGGCACACTTCTGCCCACCTGTTGGCTGAGGCCCTGAAGGAGCTCTACCCCGGCATTCAGTTCGGTTTCGGTCCTGCCGTGGAGAACGGCTTCTTCTATGACGTGATGCCCAAGGATGGCACCGTCATCTCCGAGAACGACTTCCCCAAGATTGAGGCCAAGATGATTGAGCTGGCCCGCAAGGACGAGCCCGTGGTGCGCCGCGAGGTTAGCAAGGCTGACGCTATCAAGGAGTTTACCGCCGACGGCCAGGCCTACAAGGTGGAGCATATCGACCAGGACTTGGAGGATGGCACCATCTCGACCTACACTCAGGGCAATTTCACTGACCTCTGCAAGGGCCCGCACCTTATGAGCACCGGCCTTATAAAGGCAGTGAAGATTATGAGCGTGGCTGGAGCCTTCTGGCGCGGCGATGCCAACCGCGAGCAGATGACCCGTATCTACGGCATCTCCTTCCCAAAGAAGAAGCTGCTCGACGAGTATCTCCTGATGCTTGAGGAGGCCAAGAAGCGTGACCACCGCAAGATTGGCAAGGAGATGGAGCTCTTTATGTTCAGCGAGAGAGTAGGCAAGGGCTTGCCTATCTGGCTGCCCAAGGGCACCGACCTTCGCCTTCGCCTGGAGGCTTTCCTCAAGAAGATTCAGGCCAAGTTTGGCTATCAGCAGGTCATCACCCCCCATATCGGCAACAAGCAGCTTTATATTACCTCGGGCCACTATGCCAAGTACGGCAAGGACTCCTTCCAGCCTATCCACACTCCCGACGAGGGTGAGGAGTATATGCTCAAGCCGATGAACTGCCCCCACCACTGCGAGATCTATGCTGTCAAGCCCCGCAGCTACCGCGACCTGCCGGTAAGGATTGCCGAGTTCGGCACCGTTTATCGCTATGAGCAGAGCGGCGAGCTCCACGGACTGACCCGTGTGCGCTCCTTCACTCAGGACGACGCCCACATCTTCTGCCGCCCCGATCAGGTGAAGGAGGAGTTTCTGCGTGTGATGGACATTATCCTTATCATCTTCAAGACCCTCAAGTTTGACAACTACGAGGCCCAGATTTCCCTCCGCCACAAGACCGACCACTCTAAGTATATCGGCTCCGAGGAGAATTGGGAGAAGGCCGAGGCTGCCATCATTGAGGCTTGCAAGGAGAAGGGCATCAATGCCGTGGTAGAGTATGACGAGGCAGCCTTCTATGGTCCGAAGCTTGACTTTATGGTGAAGGACGCTATCGGCCGCCGCTGGCAGCTGGGCACCATCCAGGTGGACTATAACCTGCCTGAGCGCTTTGACCTCAAGTATATCGGCAGTGACGGCGCAGAGCATCGTCCCGTGATGATTCACCGTGCCCCCTTCGGCTCGATGGAGCGTTTCGTGGCAGTGCTGATTGAGCACACCTGCGGCCATTTTCCCCTCTGGCTTACTCCCACTCAGGTGGCTGTGTTGCCCATCTCGGAGAAATATAACGACTATGCCAATCGCGTGGCTGACACCCTGAACGAGCAAGGCGTTCGCGCCACCGTGGATATGCGCAATGAGAAGATCGGCCGCAAGATTCGTGACAATGAGGTGAAGCATATTCCCTATCTCCTGGTGGTTGGCGAAAAGGAGGAGGCTGATGGCAATGTGGCAGTCCGCAAGCAGGGCGCACAGGACCTCGGTACGATGTCCATTGACGATTTTGCGAAAAAAATAAACGAAGAAGTGGCTGAGTTAATAAATTTTGATTAACTTTGCAGCCGCTTTTACAGATAGATGAAAAACGACAAGGCAAAACAACAGTACAGAATCAACGAGCAGATCAGGGCTCGTGAGGTTCGCGTGGTAGGCGATGGAATCGAGTCGGCAGTGTTGCCGCTGCAGAAAGCCATCAGTCTGGCGCGTAGTATGGAGCAGGACCTGGTGGAGATTTCCCCTACTGCTGTTCCGCCCGTATGCAGGGTGATTGACTTCTCCTTGTTTCTTTACCT